>JAEYRT010000276.1 GCA_023435325.1 Pseudomonadota bacterium
CATAGATACCGGGCAGGTGGATGTCGTCCGGTGCAATCTCGCCCACTTCCACAATCTCCTCCACCTCCACAATGCAGACCTTGCCAGCAGTGGCCGCCGCAGGGTTGAAGTTGCGCGCCGTCAGGCGGAACTGCAGGTTGCCGCTTTTGTCCGCCCGGTGTGCCTTGACCAGCGACACATCGGTGACGATGGAGCGCTCCATCACATAGGTTTCGCCATCGAACTCGCGCAGCTCCTTGCCTTCGGCCACCAGGGTGCCCACACCCGTCTTGGTGAAAAAGGCAGGAATGCCCGCACCACCAGCACGCAGCTTCTCGGCCAACGTGCCCTGGGGGGTGAATTCCAGCTCCAGCTCACCCGCCAGATACTGGCGCTCAAACTCCTTGTTCTCGCCCACATAGGACGAAATCATCTTCTTGATCTGGTGCGTCTCCAGCAGCTTGCCCAGCCCAAAGCCGTCCACCCCGGCGTTGTTGGACACCACGGTCAGATCCTTGGCGCCGCTGTCGCGCAGCGCGTCGATCAGGGCCTCGGGAATGCCGCACAGCCCGAAGCCGCCGACTGCGATCAGCTGCCCATCCGCCACCACATCTTGCAGCGCCGCCTGGGCAGAGGGATAGAGTTTTTTCACGTTGTCTCCTTGTTGGCCGTCCTGGCTTCATACGATACTACGTAGCTCCATACGTAGTATTTCCTAAAGAGTTGCACCATGAATCTGGATCACCGTCTGGCTTTCGACCTGGCCCCCGTGGGTCTGGTGATCTCGCGCAATCGCATCATGGTGGACTGCAACCAACGCGTCTGCGAAATGTTTGCCATGTCGCGCGAGGTGATGATCGGCCAGTCGTTCCAGTTGCTCTACCCCAGTGTGGATGAATATGAACGTCTGGGTGCCCGCATGGCCCCCATCCTCAATGCAAAAGGTCTGTATGCGGACAACCGCATCATGAAGCGTGCCACAGGGGAAACCTTCTGGTGCCATGTCAGCGGGCGTTCGCTGGACCGCATGAACCCGCATGCCGAAGGCATCTGGAGTTTTGAGGATTTGAGCGAACAGCGCCCCATCAAAGCCGGCCTGACCGGACGAGAACGCGAAGTGGCCGCCAAACTGTTGGAAGGCCTGACATCCAAGGAAATCGGGCGCACGCTGGGCATCAGCCACCGCACCGTGGAAATCTACCGCGCACGCCTGATGCGCAAATACGAAGCCAGCACTACCGGCGATCTGGTACTCAAGCTGCTGTCGTTGCCCTGAACCCGGCTTCCATCGGCATCTGCCCCAGGGTTTGGCTTGTATCAGTGCCCGAGGAGGTGAGCCAGACTATGCTTGTGCAAAGCAAGCTGCAAGCCACAGACGGCAATGCAGAGTTCCCTATCAACGCGATGATCAAAAGCAATCAATCGAAAGAAATTTCTGATAGTTTTTGCTTAAAAATAAATCCATCGAGATACACTTTCAGTAGCAAGTGCAAGGGACGACTTGTTACTTTAATTTCTGTCGGTCCCATGAAAGGAAGCATGCGATGAACCGCCTCACTACCGCAGCCGGCGCCCCGGTACCTAACAACCAGGACTCTCTGACTGCCGGCCCACGTGGCCCCATGCTGCTGCAGGACCTGTGGCACCTGGAAAAGCTGGCCCACTTCCACCGCGAAGTGATTCCTGAGCGCCGCATGCACGCCAAGGGCTCGGGTGCCTTTGGCACCTTCACCGTCACGGGCGATATCACCCAGTACACCCGCGCCAAGGTGTTCTCTGAAATCGGCAAGCAGACCGAGTTGTTTGCGCGTTTTTCTACGGTAGCTGGCGAGCGTGGCGCTGCCGATGCCGAGCGCGACATCCGTGGTTTTGCCGTGAAGATGTACACCGAAGAAGGCAACTGGGACCTGGTGGGCAACAACACCCCCGTGTTCTTCTTCCGTGACCCCTTGAAGTTCCCTGACCTGAACAAGGCCGTCAAGCGCGATCCTTACACCAATATGCGCTCAGCCGAGAACAACTGGGACTTCTGGACCGGCCTGCCCGAAGCGCTGCACCAAATCACCATCGTGATGAGCGACCGTGGCATTCCCAAGTCGTATCGCCACATGCACGGTTTTGGTTCGCACACCTACTCCTTGATCAACAAGGAAGGCGTTCGCCACTATGTGAAGTTCCACTGGGTCTGCCAGCAAGGCATTGAAAACCTGACCGACGCGCAAGCCGCTGCCGTGATTGCCCAGGACCGTGAGTCCTCACAGCGCGACCTGCTGGAAGCCATCGACCGTGGCGACTTCCCCAAATGGAAGCTGTGCGTGCAGATCATGACGGAAGCGCAAGCCCAGACTTACCGCTTCCACCCCTTCGATCTGACCAAGGTCTGGTCCAAGAAAGACTTCCCGCTGATTGAAGTGGGCATCATGGAGCTCAACCGCAACCCCGACAACTACTACGCCGATGTCGAGCAAGCGTCGTTCGCACCTTCCAACCTGGTGCCTGGCATTGGCCCCTCGCCTGACCGCATGCTGCAATCGCGCCTGTTCTCGTACGCCGATGCTGCACGCTACCGCTTGGGTGTGAACCACCACCAGATCCCGGTGAACGCGCCCCGCTGCCCCGTGAACTACTACCACCGCGACGGCGCCATGCGCGTGGATGGCAACTTTGGCCGCACCATTGCCTATGAACCCAACACCAAGGGCGCATGGCAAGAGCAGCCCGAGTACGCCGAGCCCGTGGAAAAACTGTACGGTGACGCCTCGCGCTGGAACTACCGCGAAGACGACAGCGACTACTTCACCCAACCCGGTGATCTGTTCCGCCTGTTGACGCCCGACGCGCAACAGCGTCTGTTTGAGAACACGGCACGCAACATCAACGGTGTCTCGCAGCACATCATCGACAAGCACATCGAGCACTGCACCAAGGCTGATCCGGCCTACGGCGCTGGTGTGAAGGCTGCGCTGGAAGCACTCAAGGCCGGCCAGTTGTAATCAACTGCGCCCCCAGGCGACTGCTACAGCAGGCCTGCTGCGGCCACTGTCCGCTGCAGTTCAAGCCCTCTTTGCCTCGGCGAAGAGGGCTTTTTTGTGCAATGCAAACCTGTCCAGCACCTGTCTTTGCACGCCCGTCAAGCGTGATTAACCAGCTTGCGCCAAGGCGGCTGACTGCAGTGTCATGCAAGGGTTACGTTTGAGCATTGAAATGGAAAATCCCGCATGTCCACCCGCTACCCTTTTCCCGAGCTGAATACCTTGCCCGAAGACATTCGCACCCGCATCTTGGAAGTGCAGGAAAAAGCGGGCTTTATACCGAATGTGTTTTTGGCGTTTGCCCGTCGCCCCGCAGAGTGGCGTGCCTTTTTTGCCTACCACGATGCCTTGATGCTCAAGGAGGAAGGCAGCCTGACCAAAGGCGAGCGCGAGATGATCGTCACCACCACCAGCGCCGCCAACCAGTGTCTGTACTGCGTGGTGGCACACGGTGCGATCCTGCGCATCTATGAGAAAAAACCGCTCGTGGCCGACCAGGTGGCGGTGAACTACCGCAAAGCGGACATCTCTGCCCGCCAGCGCGCCATGTTGGACTTTGCAATGAAAGTCTGCCAGCGCAGCCACGAGATTGACGATGCAGACTTTGCCGCACTGCACGCCCACGGTTTTGATGATGAAGACATTTGGGACATTGCCGCGATCACCGCCTTCTTCGGGCTGTCCAACCGCATGGCCAGCTTTGCTGGCATGCTGCCCAATCCGGAGTTCTATCTGATGGGACGCACCCCCAAATAGAAACCTGAAAAGAGAGCAGTTGGCGCTTTGTTTATAAGGTTTTCAGATACTTTTATATCTGAAATCTAGGCTACAAGCGCGTGAAGCGCTTCTGGAAGTGAAGCAGCCTTTTCGCGCAATGTATCGATCCAGATCACCGTGGCGCCGCCTGCAGCGCAGATGACGCCGGGTTCATTCACGCGCTCCATGGTGGTCCAGGTATCGAAAGTCACCCGTGCCGGATCGCTCACATACATCTTGAGCAGCACCTCATCCGGATACTTGAGCTGGCGCTTGAAATTGCAAAACGCATTGGCAATCACCGGCCCCTGTCCGTTGGGCAGTTGCAGAAAGCCGATGCTGCGCAGCCACTCGATGCGACCATGCTCCATGTACTTGAAATACATGGTGTTGTTCACATGGCCCATGGCATCCATGTCGCCCCACTTGACCGTGAACGTGCTTTCATAGACCAGTTTTTTGCGGGCGGGAATTTCAATCTTCATGCACTGCACTCCTGCTATCTTGCTAAGACGCACATCTTGGCTCAGTGTGACTGGCACGTCCCGCAAGCAGGGCGCCACCACCGTCAGCCTGCGTCACCAATGTGTCAGCCATGTGTCCAAAAAGCCGATTTCTACGGGCAAACACGCCCACCAAGACTCAAGTTTTTAGGTAGTTGCTGCAAGCCCGCATAGAATCAGCCGCAATTTGTGGTGCGTCAGCACGCGCGTGCCATTTCCGGTTTTTAAATTTCCAAGAGAGACATCCCCGATGACCAACGAAGAAATCTTGGCGCAATACGGCCCCCGAGAGGCCATGGAATACGACGTGGTAATCGTCGGTGGCGGCCCCGGTGGCCTGGCAACAGCCATTCGCCTGAAACAGTTGTCGGCCGAGAAAGGCCAGGACGTCTCTGTCGTCGTGCTGGAGAAAGGCTCCGAGCCCGGCGCCCACACGCTCTCCGGTGCGATCATGGACCCCCTTGCGCTGACCGAGCTGATCCCCGACTGGAAGGAAAAGGGTGCGCCCCTGAACCAGCCTGTCACCGAGGACGCCATGGTGTTC
>JAEYRT010000282.1 GCA_023435325.1 Pseudomonadota bacterium
ATGCGTCCGATGGTGCACGCCATACAGTGAAAGATCAAGCCAGGGGTTGCCAAAGCTCTTCGTCAGCCCATGACCTGATCGGCCACGTCCCTGCCTCTATCGCTTGGCAGCATTGCATCTTTGCTGCCTGCACCGCACAGCCATCAAACCATGCCGAGCGCCGCTGCTTCGCCGAAATGCGGAAGGCATCGGCCTTTCATGGCACTGCGTCCACCACCAGATAACGGCGCATCAAATCAAAAAAACTCTCGTAAAAATTGCTGCTGGTGACTGTCTCGCTGCCAATTTTGATCATCGAATCATGGCCCGCTGCAACCGGCACGGAAACGGAGCCCAGCATGCTCACGCCCAATGAAGCAGAGTTGCTGGCCATCTTGAGGGCGTAGCTGTCTTGCACAGCACTCACAAAACCCATACTCAATGTGCCATCCGCACTTTCTGGAACACAGGTGACGCGAATGTTCATCTGCACGTGCATGTCGGACTTGGGCTGAAAGTTTTTCTTTCCTTCCACAGCCTCCTTTTCTTCCTTCGAGACAATATAGCCTTGGCTCAACAAGGCCCTTCGCGCGGCTTCACAGGTCTGTGCAGGCGTAGCATCAAACATGCGCGAAAAAGTTGCAGAAGAACCGAATTGCTCTTGGACTTTTGGCAGCGCTTCAGGTTGAGCAGCAGATCTGCCCAAACTGCCACAACCGCACAGTATGGAGACCATGCCCGCGACAAGACATGTACGGACGAGGCCTTGCGCTGGCCTGAAGGTCGAAAAGTTCAACATGTATGTTTCCTGAGAAACCAGTGAGACAGATCCGGAATGGACGCAGTGTGTTGGTGGATCTGAACAGATGCTCACGATTTTATAGCTACCTCAAACCAAGCAAAATGTCGCTATCCCCCGGAGATGTACGAGAAACGTATCCATGCGTTGTTGTGCGCGGAAAGACAGGAACTTGGATACACAGGCAAACGTCATACCTGTAAAGATCCAATTATCAACACAAGCCATGTAATGAATGGAGGACATGCTTTGATACCGAATCTGAAAATGTGGAGTACTGCTAGCGTGATGAGTGCCTTGGTTTTGTCGGGTTGCGCCCATTCTTCTTCTGACAATTCCCAGCAGCACGACCACAGGGCGGTTGCCGTGAGCCTGCAATCGCACCACTGGCAGTTGCAGCGTGCTCTGGATGCGCAGCAGCAAGTACTGCAGCAGTGGCAGTTACCTGCCCGTGACACCCATCCCGCCCGCACGATTCGACTGAAATTCTCGCCAGACCAAACTCTCAGTGTGGATCGCCTGTGCAATCACATGCAGGGGCGCTATCAAACAAAGGCGCAAGCGATTCATGTCTCCCGCATGGTGACCACCATGATGGCTTGTAGCGATGCAGAACTGATGCGTTTGGAACAGCGCGTAGCGCAGAAACTCCCCACGGCAAAAAGTTGGGACATCAAGCTCGACACGCCCGCCATGCTGGAGCTGAAGTTTGAAGACGGCTCTGTCTGGCAACTGCAGGGCACGCCTACACACGAGACGCTTTATGGGAAAAGCGAGCAAGTATTCCTGGAAGTCGCTGCAGAAAAAGCAGCATGCCAGCATCCGCTCATGCCTGACGCACGCTGTCTGAAAGTCCGCGAAGTGCATTACAACAGCCAGGGAATCAAGACGTCTGAGGGAGACTGGTCCATCTTCAACGGCAGCATTGAAGGCTACCAACATCAAGAAGGTGTGCGCAATGTATTGCGCCTCAAACGCTACGAACGTAACCATATGCCTGCCGATGCCTCCCGTTACATCTACGTGCATGACATGACGGTGGAAAGCGAGCAGGTGCGCTAACAAGCACCACCACAACGCAGCACATCAAAGTTTTGCGTGGGTGGCAAAGCGCCAAACCGGGAGCGGTACAAAGAAGTACGACAAGGCAAAACAGCGATGCAACGAGGGTGGTATTGGCAGGTCTAAGTGCGTTTTGGCCAGATGCAAAAAAGCCCTGCTTCTTTTGAAGAAGCAGGGCTTCGGGTTGGCCCGTTCTTTTTACCTAACGGCAAGAAAATATTGGTGAACAGACCTCCAGGTTCCCTCCACGCAGCGGCACTCGGAACGACACATACGGCGCTTGTTGCAAAGAAACTCCAAAACTCTGCCCGACTACTGCCGCTTTGGGCTAAACAAAGCGGAAAGTACCATCCACAAACATGGATGCTCTGTGCCCTCGTGCACACAAGGCATCAGCATAGGACCAGAAGGCTTTCACTGTACCGTTTTCGGTATCAATGATCTGACTGACTGTGAAGCCTGTTTTCTCGGTCCAGTTTAGAAAATGCAACGTATCAGAAAGCTGCAGATAGCTGAGTCTTTCACTGCCTTGCGTCACATTGCCGTTCTTGTCCGTAACGCGCCACTGCAGGTCGCCACGAACAGAATAACGAACCTGTGCAATGCTTTCTGGAAAGTTGATCACGGCCTCTCGACCAAGCAAAGCTCCTGTGTAGTGCATTGTCATTACGAATCCCTTCTCAGTTCCCAGGATTAGCAGCCGAGCTTTTCCTGCTTTAATGGATTGTTAGACGCGATCCAAAAAACTCCTGTGGGAAGAAAACGCATGATGAAGCCATCGTCAGACGTTGCTATTGCCGTCGCAGCAGCCATATCCGGGCAGGAGCTTACGCACACCCCAGTCATACCATCCAGTTTTGCCGTATCCAGCTTAACTTGCCGACGTCGCTCTGCAAAAGCTTGACGTGTTGCTTGAGAACCTGCCTGATGCTGCCGGGCAAGGCTCTTTGCAAGCAAGACTGATAGGCATTGAGCAGATCTCGCTCACGTTTTTCCAAATCTTCGAAAACCTGCCGGGCATCCCATTCTTCCCAGCGCACTTTCAAGCGGTGCCACTGCAGTGCCAGACGCTGCGGCAAAGGGGGAAGCGAATTTTCATCGGCTTCCCGCCTTACATAGCTTTGAAGCTGAAGCGCCATTCTGTTCAACAGCCGCACATGGCGCGCCAGCACCTGCTGGGCAAAATCATCCATTGTGATTTCGCTCCACCGCTGCAAATCCTCTACCAACAACATGCAGGCACGGCACAAGGGGATGAGCAGCAGCGATGACCTGGTGTTTTGCGCAAGCTCTTCATTGCGCAGGTTTTGCACCAACTGCATCTGCTTGTCCGCGTGAAACCATGCCCGCTTCACCGCATCTTGCACTTCCCGCCAGGGCAACAAACTCGTTGCACGGCGACTGTCCCATTGCCTCTCCAGATGCCGCACCACCTCATTGAACTGTGTGTTGGGAAACTCCATCGCAGCGCTCCAGCCCAATTCGTAGGCCGGGCGGTACTGGTCATAGCCACGCCCTGCAGCGTAATAGGTTTCTCTGGAAAACTGTGCTTGCCAATATGCATCCTCTGTCTCTTCAATCGAGCGTCTTGGATGGTCCGGAGTGAACGCACACGAGTTGGCTGACGCGGCGAATCTCAGCGAAGTTGCAGGCGATTGACCGATCAGCGAAAGAGGCGTTCCCAAAAGTCGTGTGAGCCGAGGCAGCATGGATTCACTGTTACTATTTCAAAGCAAGTGGGTTATTCAGCGCGAGAAAACCCATCGTGTCTTCCATTGTGAAATCCTGCTTTTCTGTGGGCGGTCAGCGAACTCTTGTGCTACCTGTAGGACGTGCCAGCTATTTTTGGGCGCAACAAAAAAGGCATATGCACCATGGCATATGCCTTTTATTTGCGGGGGATGTAAGCAGTGCTTAGCCTTCCGGTCCGTCCAAACCCAACTCCTGAATTTTTCTGGTAATGGTATTGCGTCCAATCCCCAGGCGCTGCGCCGCTTCCATGCGCTTGCCATGGGTAAGGCCCAACGCTGTGGTGATCAGGCTTGACTCGAAACGCTGGCTGAGCACATCCCAGACTTCCTGACAGTCGTTTTGCAAAAGCTTGCGGGCTTCTATTTCCAGCAGGACTTCCCATGATGGCGCATTGGCTGGCGGACTCGACAGCATGGGCGATTCAACGGCCGCAGGCACAGCATCTGCTGCTTCCTGGATGGCAGGCGCTGGCACACTCGATACTGGCAGGGACTGCACAGTGGTGTCCGTGCCGTAGCCCAGCACTTCGGGAGGCAGGTCCTGTACGGAAATCTGTTGGGCGGGCGCCATGACTGTGAGCCAGTGGCAAATATTCTCCAGCTGGCGCACATTGCCTGGAAAGGCAAATTGCGACATGCGCTGCAAAGCAGCCTCGGAGATGCGTTTGGGCTCCACCCCCAGCTGTTTGGCACTGCGTTGCAAAAAGTGCTTGGTCAGCATGGGAATATCTTCCGCCCGCTCCCGCAGGGAAGGCAGGCGCAGACGGATCACGTTCAAGCGATGAAACAAGTCTTCACGGAACACCCCATCCTTGACGCGTTGCTCCAGATTCTGGTGTGTCGCGGCAATCACGCGCACATTGCTTTTGACTGCCGTATGACCACCTACGCGATAGAACTGCCCATCGGAAAGCACACGCAGCAAACGCGTCTGCAAATCAAATGGCATATCGCCGATTTCGTCCAGGAACAAGGTGCCGTCTTCCGCTTGCTCAAAGCGCCCACGGCGCTGGGTCTGCGCGCCCGTGAAGGCGCCACGCTCGTGACCAAACAGTTCGGATTCCAGCAAATCCTTGGGAATTGCAGCCGTATTGATGGCCACAAACGGCCCTTTTGAAACTGGTGAGTGTTTGTGCAGCGCACGTGCAACCAGCTCCTTGCCAGAACCGGACTCTCCGGTGATCAACACCGTCACCGCGCTCTGGCTCAACCGCCCGATGGCACGGAAGACGTCCTGCATGGCAGGTGCCTGGCCCAGCATTTCCGGCATTGCAGCCATGCGCTCTTCAGCAACCTGCTCGCGCTCGCTTTCTTCCACGGCACGACGGATCAGCTCCACGGCTTTGGGCAGATCAAAAGGCTTGGGCAGATATTCAAAAGCCCCGCGCTGAAAAGCCGAGACAGCGCTGTCCAGATCCGAGTACGCCGTCATGATGATGACAGGTAAGTCGGGCTGCTTGGCATGCACCTCTTCCAGCAGCTGCAAGCCAGAGCCACCGGGCATGCGAATGTCACTGACCAGTACCCGGGGGCCTTGGTGTGCAGGATCACCTTCCGGCAAATCCGCCAGTGCATTGAGCACTTCGCGCGGATTGCTGAAACTGCGGGTATCCAAATTTTCGCGAGCCAACGCCTTTTCTAAGACGAAGCGGATCGAGGGGTCGTCATCTACTATCCAGATCGGCTTCATATGCTGTGTTTACCTTCCGTTGCTGTTCTTTGAGGACCCCGGGTCTTAAGGCAGCGGGATGAGGATGCGGAAATCCGTACGTCCGGGCATGCTTTCGCACTCAATAAGACCGTGGTGGCGTTGCACAAATGTTTGCGCCAGAGGCAGTCCCAAGCCCGAACCTCCATCCCGTCCAGTCACGAGCGGATAGAAAATCCGCTCCTTGATGTGATCTGGCACGCCGGGGCCGTTGTCAATGACATGCAATTCCAATGCCAGTCTGTGACGTTGGCGCCCAATCGTGACCTGCCGCACGACGCGCGTACGCAAAACAATCTCTGCTGTCCCCTGCTCCACCATGTCACCAAGAACCTGCGCTGCGTTCTGGACGATGTTGAGCAGCGCCTGAATCAGTTGCGCTCGATCCCCCTTGAATTCAGGAATGGAGATGTCGTAGTCGCGCTTGATCTTCAAGCCCCTGGGGTATTCCAGCAGCACCAGGGAACGCACGCGTTCGCAGACCTCATGGATATTGAGGTCTGCCAACTGATGCGGGTGGCGGTGCGGTGCAAGCAGGCGATCCACCAGACTTTGCAGGCGATCCGCTTCGTGGATGATGACCTGGGTGTATTCCTTGAGCTCTTTGCTTTCCAGATCCATTTCCAGCAGTTGCGCCGCCCCGCGGATTCCCCCCAGGGGGTTCTTGATTTCGTGGGCCAGATTGCGCACCAGCTCCTTGTTGGCCTGCGCCTGCTCCACCAACCGTTCTTCCCGGTCCTGCCGAGCCTGCTGCTCCAGCACCCATAGCTCGATCAGCTTGAGCTCCGTGTGCTCCACTGCTGTCACCGTGACGTGGACAAACAAAGGCTCTTGCGCCATGCGCTGCAGACCTGTGTCGAAACTCAACGCAGCATAGCTCTGCCCATCCGTGGAACTCAGGCCCGAACGCAGCAAGGAGGGAGAAGCCAGGTATTGTGCAAACTCCACCCCTTCCAGCATGCGGCGCGACATGGCCATGGCGCTTTCCAGGGCAGCATTGGCAAACAACACTGCGCCGCGTGCATCCACCACCACTGCCAGGGTGGAAAGCAGGTCCAAGGCGGCAAAACGTTGGGTAACGTCCGGAGAATCAAACGACATGATGCTCTAACTTTCTAATCGATCAACCACCAG
>JAEYRT010000051.1 GCA_023435325.1 Pseudomonadota bacterium
TGCCAGAAAATACGTCAGGCCGCGGAAGAGCCAGGAAATGTTAAAGAA
The DNA here is from genome assembly GCA_023435325.1 of Pseudomonadota bacterium. GTDB lineage: Bacteria > Pseudomonadota > Gammaproteobacteria > Burkholderiales > Burkholderiaceae_C > Comamonas. The sequence continues at coordinate 49 of JAEYRT010000051.1, forward strand.
TCGCACAGGACTTTTCAGTTGATGAAGAGTGGACTTTTTAAACCGGTGAATTGAGGACTTCTTATTTCGTGCTTGACACAGTATCGGGAGCGAGGCTTACAAGCCATCCAGGATCAACCTCGTTCGGGTCGTTCGCTGGTGATCGATGGGCAGCAACGGGCGAAGATTACTTCATTAACGTGCAGTGAACCACCAGAAGGCTACGCCCAATGGAGCTTGCCCTTATTAGCCGACAAAGCGATCGAACTGGGCTATGTCGAGGGGATCTCACATACCGAGGTACGGAAGATTCTCAAAAAAACGAACTACAACCGCATCTCAAACGCACCTGGTGTCTAGGGAAACTGGATAATCGCTTTCTGGCCCGCATGGAACTGATCTTAGCCCTGTATGCGCCCCCGTATGACCAGAATTATCCAGTCGTCTGCTTTGATGAACGCCCTTGTTTTCTGATTGGAGATGAAGTGGAACCGTTAGCCTTGCAGAGCGGGCAGGTGCGTAAGGAGCATTGTGCCTATGAAAAATTTTGTTCCTGTGGGCTGCTGGCGGTCATTGAGCCTTTGACCGGTCGGCGCGTTGCTCAAGTCCATCTGCATCGAACCAAACGCGAGTATGCCTCGTTTATTCAGGCTCTTGCAGACCAGCTCCCACAGGCTAAAAAGATCCGTGTGGTACAGGATAATCTCAGCACACATGACATCAGTGCCTTTTATGAAAATCTGCCTGCCGATGAAGCCTTGGCCTTAGCTGACTGCTTTGAATTCTCCTTCACGCCTAAATCTGTCAGTTGGCCCAATATGATCGCGATTGGGTTCTCCGCTTTGTCCCGGCTGTGTTTGAACCCCCGTATCCCGACACTTGAGCGATGGGAAAAAGAGATCCTGGTCTTGATTGCCCAACGCGATGCTGCTCACATCCAAATCCATTGGGAGTTTTCCATCCATTCCGCTCGTTCCAAGCTCAATTCGCACTATGTTAGGGTGCAGTCCGACAACCAAAAATTCAAGGAAACTTAGTTTCCAATGTACTTAGTTGCCTCCCAACACATCCTTATAGCAGATAATGGTGTTCACAGTGCGGGCGCTAAATTAATAATAAATTGACAACGCCCAGGAGCATCGCTTACATATATCGTCAAACCACGTTACTCACAAACCATTGGATTTGCCGATCCATTTCCTGACAATGCGGCTTGCCTGCCTCTTTTGGGTTGTCTCTTCCGGCTCTTGCATGATCACTATCAGAAAAGGTAATTTGGGGATTTCATCGAGAAACTGCATTATACTTATTCATCCAAGGAAGACCCTGATGATCGACATTTGCATCACCCTCGAATCGAACAATACGTGTTTCGCCTGACCAGCCTATTATCATAAACCAATTACGACCACCTGTTTACTGATCCCAAAGGGATAAATAATCACCAAAACAGAAGCTTAGTACACGAATATCGTTTATAGCTTACCAGCGAGGGAGTAGATCCTCAGGTTAGTATTGATAGATTTACACATCGGCGATGTAAAAATTATTGCGGTAGAAAAACCCGAAATGTGCTTCCCATACCCTGATGACTTTCAATTTCAATATGCCCTTGGTGTAAACGAATAATGTGTTCAGTTATTGCTAGCCCAAGTCCTTTTCCATTATGATTGTTAGTATAAACTTCTCTACCACGGTAGAAACGTTCGAAGATATGAGCTTGGTCCTTTTTATCAATACCCATACCATTATCTCGAACCTCAATAACTACTTGCTTCCCTTCATTTCGGCATGATATTTCAACATACCCTCCAGGACGATTATAAAGTATGCCATTTTCGACTAAATTGTATAAAGCCCGTTGAAGAAGAACAGGGTCTCCCCGAATTTCGCAATCGATTTCTTCGCCTAATCTTATACTTACTAGACGTTCCCGGGCAAAAGGACTTAATTCTTCCAGAAGTTCCTCAAATAAGACAGCCAAGACGATCGGGTAGTTGATAACTTCTTTATCTCCCTTAGCTAATAAAAGTAGATCTTGTATCAGGCGCTCAAGACGGGATAAAGATTTCTCTAGCGCAGCAGTTAATTCCTGATAATCTTCAACAGTAGCCTGATGGTCGGAACGAAGAGTTTCCACATTAATCCGCATAGAAGTTAGGGGACTTCTTAATTCGTGAGCCAAGTTAGAAATAAATTGTCCTTGCTGTTTGAAACTGCCTTCCAGGCGCTCCAACATGGAGTCAAAAGCGTCTACTAAGTCTTTGACTTCATCCGGGGCTCCCTGATAATTAAGGTGTTGGTTCAGGGAGCGCACACTAATTTGTTTTGCAGCTTGACTAATTTGGGAAATAGGTTGAAGAGTTTCTTTTGCTACCCATCTCACGGCAAAGAAATCAACTCCAACTACACAAATCAATCCTATAAGAGAAAGGATACGGACAATTATCAGCGGATCTCCTTGAGCTAACTTAGAATCACGAAAAATTGTATAACCCTCAGGAGCTGATGTTTCTCGCAGTATTGTGATTGGATTTCCCTGAGAGTCTACAGTATTGACAAGAGTTTTTGTATTGGGCGTACCCACATCATGAGAAATAAAAAAAGGAGCAATCAAGTTTACAAATGACACTAAGAGTAATGCCATAACAAATACAAGTGCGCCGTTAAGAACAATCATGCGCTTTCGTAAGGTTAGCTTTTGAAGGTACTTTCCTAGCATATCTCTCTTCCGCAGATTATTTATCTCGTTAATTCATTGTCAGCAGTGAGGAGACGGTATCC
>JAEYRT010000181.1 GCA_023435325.1 Pseudomonadota bacterium
GGTCGGCAGGAGCCAGATTCACGGTGATTCTCTTGTTCACCGGAAACTCCAGCCCGCTGTTGGCAATTGCGCAGCGCACGCGCTCACGGGCTTCCTTGACCTCGACTTCCGCAAGACCCACCAGCGAGAAGCTGGGTAGACCGTTGGCCAAGTGCACTTCCACGGTGACAGAGGGTGCCTGCAGCCCCAAAAGGGCACGGCTTTGCACGCAAGCCAGACTCATGACGCCTTCCTCCCTAAAACGGTGCATAAAAAAGCAGCAGTTTGCGCACCAGAAATGCACTGTTTTGGTGCGTTCACGTCGAATTTCTCTGACAGCAATGTAGGAGGCCGGGTGGCGACGGGCCAAGTCCGCTGGTTGGCACGCTCCCTGCTTAAAGGGCTTGTCACAACAGTTTTACAACTTCCCGCTTCCCGGAGGAACGTCTCATGAAAATGGTGTCAGCCATCATCAAGCCCTTCAAGCTCGACGAGGTGCGCGAAGCCCTGTCGCAGCTTGGTGTACAGGGCATCACAGTGACCGAGGTGAAGGGTTTCGGTCGTCAAAAAGGACACACCGAGCTGTATCGCGGCGCGGAATATGTGGTCGATTTTCTGCCCAAGGTGAAGCTGGAAGCCGCCGTCGATGACGCCGTGCTGGAGCAGGTCATCGAAGCCATCGAAAGTGCCGCGCGCACCGGCAAGATCGGTGACGGCAAGATTTTTGTCTACGACCTGGAGCAGGTCGTGCGCATTCGCACCGGTGAAACCGGCAAGGAAGCCCTGTAACGCAACCCTTTATATGCAAGAGACTGACATGAAAAAATCGCTCCCTGCACTTTCACTGGGTCTGGGCCTGATGGCCGCCGCGACCGGTGCCTTCGCGCAAGAGTCTGCACCTGCAGCCGCAGCAGTGGCTGAAGCCGCTCCTGCTATCGATTCTGGAGATACCGCGTGGATGCTGACCTCCACCATGCTGGTGATCCTGATGACCATCCCTGGTCTGGCGCTGTTCTACGGCGGCTTGGTGCGCTCCAAGAACATGCTGTCTGTGCTGGCACAGGTATTCGTGATCTTCTCGCTGATCACCGTGCTGTGGGCCATCTACGGTTTCTCGCTGACCTTTGGCGGCGAAGGCAAGTTCTACGGCGACTTCAGCAAGCTGTTCCTGGCGGGCATCACGCCTGACACCGTGTCGGCTGCGCTGAGCACCATCCCCGAGTATGTGTTCGTGGCCTTCCAGTCCACCTTCGCGGCCATCACGACGGCCCTGATCGTGGGTGCATTCGCTGAGCGCATCAAGTTCTCGGCCGTGATTATTTTCTCCGTGCTGTGGTTCACCTTCAGCTACATCCCCATGGCACACATGGTGTGGGGCGGTGGTCTGATGGCCGAAGACGGCGCACTGGACTTCGCGGGCGGTACCGTGGTGCACATCAATGCTGCAGTGGCAGGTCTGGTGGGTGCCTACATGGTGGGCAAGCGCATTGGTTTTGGCAAGGAAGCGCTGCCTCCTCACAGCCTGACCCTGACCATGGTGGGCGCTTCGCTGCTGTGGGTGGGCTGGTTCGGCTTCAACGCTGGTTCCGCCGGTGCGGCCAACGGCGGTGCAGGTCTGGCCTTCATCAACACCATTCTGGCGACCGGCGCTGCTGCTGTGGCGTGGATCGTGGCTGAGGCCCTGCACAAGGGCAAGGCTTCCATGCTGGGTGCAGCTTCCGGTGCCGTGGCGGGTCTGGTGACCATCACGCCTGCTGCAGGTTTCGTGGGCCCCATGGGTTCCATCGTGATGGGTCTGATTGCTGGCCCTCTGTGCCTGTGGGGTGTGTCCGGCCTGAAGCGTCTGCTGAAAGTGGACGACGTGTGCGACGTGTTCGGCGTGCACGGTGTGGGCGGTATCTTGGGTGCGATCCTGACCGGCGTGTTCTGCGCCGCAGGTCTGGGTGGTGTCGAGCCCGATGGCTACAACATGGCAGCCCAGGTGTGGGTGCAGTTCAAGAGCGTGATCATCACCATCGTATGGTGCGCCGTGGTCTCGTTCATCTGCTTCAAGGTTGCAGATATCCTGGTGGGTCTGCGAGTCTCTGAAGATGCCGAGCGCGAAGGTCTGGACATCACCTCCCACGGTGAGTCTGCCTACAACCGCTAAGCATGGTCGCGGGCCACTGCTGCCTGCAGCGCAAAACTCGAACCGCTCCCTCGGGAGCGGTTTTTTTATGCGGGTTGCGACCCGGTTCACGACCGGCTTTCAAAAAATTCACATGCCCAGGTGCAGCCAAAGTGCGTTTAGGGCGCTACGATTTGCGCATCATGGATGCTGCCCTTCATCACACCGTAGAGCGCGTACGCGCTGCCCTGGCTGCTCAAACTCCGTTGCGACTGCGCGGCGGTGGCAGCAAAGATTTTCATGCCCTGCAGTTGCATGGCGAGGTGCTGGATACGCGTGTGCTGCGCGGTATCGTCAGTTACGAGCCCAGTGAACTGGTCGTGACCGTACGTGCGGGCACGCCTTTGGCTGAACTGGAGGCTGCGCTGGCGCAGCAGGGCCAGTGTCTGGCGTTTGAGCCTCCGCGCTTTGCCACCGCCGAGGGCGATGTGGCGACCGTGGGAGGCATGGTGGCTGCGGGCTGGAGTGGCCCTGCGCGTGCCAGCGTGGGTGCCGTGCGCGATTTTGTGCTGGGCATTGAAATCATCAACGGCAAGGCCGAGCTGCTGCGCTTTGGCGGTCAGGTCATGAAAAACGTGGCTGGCTATGACGTCTCGCGTCTGATGGCAGGCAGCTGGGGGACGCTGGGCGTCATCACCGAGGTCAGTCTCAAGGTGTTGCCTGTTGCGCCAGGCGAAGCAACGCTGCGTTTCGATGGCATCGGCCAGGCAGAAGCGCTGCAGCGCCTGAACCACTGGGGTGGTCAGCCTCTGCCGCTCAACGCGAGCTGCTGGGTGGAAGACGAGGGCAAGGGCACGCTGTACGTGCGTTTGCGCGGGGCCAAAGCCGCAGTGCAAGCTGCTTGCCAGTACATGGGTGGCACGCAGATGGATCCGGTGCAAGCCGCTGCAGATTGGGTAGCCTGCAAGGAGCAGCAGCTGCCCTGGTTCCGCCAGCGCGCGGCAGATCATGTGCTGTGGAGATTGTCTGTGCCGCAAACCGCACCGGCGTTGGCCCTGCCCGCTGGCATTGCTTCACCACTGGTGGAATGGCATGGTGCACTGCGTTGGGTGCAGGCACCGCGCAGCATGGGCGAAACGCTCAAGACCCTGGCGCAATCGGTGGGAGGGAGTGCTTCGCTCTTTAGAGCTGAAGATGAAGCTGCAATAAGCGCTGAAGCCATTTTTGATCCGCGAAATGTCGCGCTTCAGCGGGTGCATGCCAATTTGAAACAGGCATTCGATCCTGCCGGAATTTTCAACCCCGGGCGGGCCATGGAGGAACGCTGAGCGGTATGCGCAGGCTGCGTCACCTGACAGGCTCTCACCGCACCAGTGCCACCAACCGGGCACTGGGCTATCTGATGGCATTCAATGCAGGCGCCATCAACGCCGCAGGCTTCATGGTGTTGCACCTGTATACCTCGCACATGACGGGTTTCCTGTCGATGCTTGCAGACCACTTGGTCCTGGGCAATACCGCGCTGGTACTGGCGGCACTCGGGGCGCTGCTGGCATTTACCACGGGTGCCGCCGTGTCTGCCATTTTGGTCAATTGGGCGCGATTGCAGGGTTTGCGCAGCACCTATGCCTTGCCTTTGTTGCTGGTGGCCGTGCTCATGCTGCTGTTCGGTCTGGTTGGTGCCATCACCATGGATTGGAAAACGCTGTTCGCAGTGCCCATGACGGTGTTGCTGCTGTCTTTCACGATGGGGGTGCAAAACGCCACGCTGACCAAGATGTCGAATGCCACCATTCGCACCACGCACATGACAGGGGTGGTGAC
>JAEYRT010000194.1 GCA_023435325.1 Pseudomonadota bacterium
GGCGTGGCATTGCCCGTGAGCCAGCGCATTCCGGCGGGCCATGTGGGCACCGAGTTGCAGCCCGGCACCGTGGCGCGCATCTTTACAGGCGCACCCGTGCCGCCCGGTGCCGACGCGGTGTTGATGCAGGAAGACACACAGCTGCTGGAAGATGGCCGCGTGCAATTCAATGCGGTGCCCAGACTGGGTCAGAACATCCGCCGCGCAGGCGAAGACATTGCGCTGAACAGCACCGTGCTGGCCAAAGGCTCGCGCCTCACGCCTGCTGCTGTGGGTTTGGCTGCCAGCATTGGCATGGCGCAGCTGCCCGTGGGCCGCAAGCCCCGCGTGGCGCTGTTCTCCACGGGCGATGAACTGGTCATTCCCGGCACCGTGGCACCGCAAGACATGCGTCCTGGCAGCATTTACAACAGCAACCGCTATTTCCTGCGTGCATTGCTGCAGCGACTGGGTTGCGAGGTGGTCGATGGCGGCATCCTGCCGGACAACCGTGAACAGACCGTGGAAGCTATTCATAGCGTTGCGCAGGACTGTGACCTGGTGCTTTCCAGCGCAGGTGTTTCGGTCGGCGAGGAAGACCACGTCAAACCAGCCGTGGAGCAGCAAGGCGAGCTGAATCTGTGGATGATCTCCATGAAGCCCGGCAAGCCTTTTGCCTATGGCAAGGTGTTCCGCAATGGCAGGGATGCCTCGCAAGGCGTGGCGCATTTCATGGGCCTGCCCGGCAATCCAGTCTCCAGCTTCATCACCTTCTTGCTGCTGGTGCGCCCGTTTGTGCTGCGCCTGCAAGGCATGCAGGATGTCGCACCCAAGGCCATCCAGGTGGCTGCCCAGTTTGAATGGCCCAAAAAAGAAAAGCGCCGTGAATTCCTGCGCGCGCGTCACACAGGTGATGGCGGACTGGCCTTGTTTGGCAACCAGGGCTCAGGCGTGCTGACCTCGACCGTCTGGGGCGATGGGCTGATTGACAACCCACCGCTGACGCAAATCCAGCCTGGCGACACCGTGCGCTTTATCCCGTTCACTGAATTGATGTGAGTTGCCGAGGAATACATCTATGAATATCACCGTCCGATACTTTGCTTCCATCCGTGAAGCCATGGGCACCGGCAGCGAAGACCTGCAAACCAGCGCCATCACTGTGGGTGCCTTGCGTGAAGAACTGATGGCCCGCAGCGAAGCGGCTGCTCAGGCGCTGGCCCATGGCAAGGCCGTGCGCATGGCATTGAACCAAGATATGTGCCAGGGTGATGCGGCGTTGAAAGCTGGCGATGAAGTGGCCTTCTTTCCTCCCGTCACCGGCGGTTAAGCTGCACCTATGACGGACACCAAAACCGAGATTGACGAAGCCATCAGCCGGCGCACCCGCCAGGCACTGAGCGAAGCCAAGGCGCGCGGTGTGCAGCTGGGCAAGGCCGGTGCGGACAACATCCGCGCCACGGTCGAAAAGCGCAAGTCGGCGGCCGATGCGTTTGCCAAGCAGCACGAAGCGCTGTTTGCCGAATTCGTGGCGCAGGGCCTCACGCACCGCAAGATGGCCGAAGTGCTCAATGAGCGCGGCATTGCTGCAGCGAAAGGCGGTCTGTGGACCCATGGGCAAGTGCAACGCATCTTGAATCGATACGCCGATTGGGCCAAGACAGCGCAACACGATTAAAGATTGAAAGCAACATGAAAAAGCCGTGCAGCACAAAAGCTGCACGGCTTTTTTTGATGGTTCAGCACCTGTACAGACCCAGCCAAAGTGCGAGCGGGTGCTTATGCTTCCCCATTAGGCAGTTGTGGTGCCTTCCATTCCAGCAGCTCTGCCAGGCGTTGGATGATCCAACCCGCTTCTTTGGCGTTCACTGCGGCGCCTTCGCCAGAGATGGCAGCGTGAAAGCCTAAGAGCACGCCTTCTTCCGAGGTGTTGCCTGCGTGGTACACCGTCTGTGCTTGTTCCACCAAGTGGCAAGCCAGGTCTTCGCACAACTCGTAGCGAGCCACGACTTCGGCAATCGGTGTTTTCAGAATGCCGGCACGGCTGCGAAACAGGTTGGCAAAGCTTTCTGGTGGTTGGATTTGGCTGGTGTCGTCCATGGGGCAATGCGTCACTCAGGATCAAACATGCGCTCAAAACGCACAATGTCGCGCTCCAACTCGCAGGTCACCAGCTGACCGTTCTTGCCATCGGACTTGCGCTGCGCTGCAAACAGGGTGGCAGGGCCATCCAGGTCGTAATCCGGCAAATGGATGAGCGCATAAGGGTGGGGCACAAAACACTGGTGTTCAAACACGATGCGGTGTTCATTGCGGGGCGAGGGATAGAGCAGGTACTCTGGGGTGTCAATGGTTTGGGCTGCCATATGAAACGGTGTCTCTAGGTCATTTTGTGGGGGAGCAATGCTAGCGCGAAGAAGCAGGTTTCATGCGCATGTGGACATGTACGCCAGCACCTGCTGCGACAATCGTGCCCATGACTGCTCCTCGCGTTTTGATCCAGACCCAAGATTTTGATGTTTCCACCGAGTTGGCTGCGCTGCGCCACAGCGATGCGCGCGTGGGCGCGGTGTGCAGCTTTGTGGGCACGGTGCGTGACCGCAACGAGGGAGCCAGTGTTTCGGCCATGGAGCTGGAGCACTACCCCGGCATGACGGAAAAAAGCATCGAAGCCATCATTGATCGTGCGACACAGCGTTTTGGCATCTACGCTGCCAGGGTGATCCACCGCGTGGGACCGCTGCAGCCCCTGGACCAGATCGTGTTTGTGGGCGTGACCTCGGCCCACCGTGGCATGAGCTTTCAGGCCTGTGAATTCATCATGGACTATCTCAAGTCCGAAGCGCCGTTCTGGAAGAAAGAGCAAACCCCCGAAGGTGCTCGCTGGGTCGATGCACGCGTGAGTGACGAACAGGCCCTGGCGCGCTGGGAAAACGCTGCTCCATAGAGGGCGCAATCGGCGCACCGCGCAAAGGCTTGAGGCCCAGCGACCAAGACATGGGCGTCAGGCGCTGGGCCACAGCCATGCCGGGGCTTGGCCGACAGACGGTAATTGGCAGCACAGGCACCATGGCTTGCATTGAACAATCTCTGGCAAGGAGTTTTCCGATGAGCAAGTCCATTGCCGTGCTGGTCACGGACGAGTTTGAAGACAGTGAATACCTTTTACCCGTCGATACCTTGCGCGCGGAAGGCTATGCCATCTTCAATATCGAGAAGGAAAAGAACAAGGTCGTCAAAGGCAAAAAAGAGCAGACACCCATCACGATCGACCTGGGCATTGGTGATGCCAAGGTGGACGACTACTGCGCGCTGCTGATTCCTGGCGGTCATTCACCGGATGCTTTGCGTGGCGATGACCGGTTTGCGCAGTTTGTCAAAGACTTCGATGCCACGGGGCGTCCCATTTTCACCATCTGTCACGGGCCGCAGCTTTTGATCAGCGCAGATGTGGTGCAGGGGCGCAAGATGACGTCGGTCAAAAATATCGCCATCGACCTGAAAAACGCAGGTGCACAGTTTGAAGACCGAGCGGTGGTGGTGGACGATGAGCAGCGCTTGGTGACCAGCCGCACGCCGGAAGATCTGCCCCAGTTCAACGAAGCCATCGTGAAGCTGTTGCAGGCACGCGCTGCCTAAGTTTGGGGGCCATGCGCTGTACGGGCACAAAAAACGGGCCTTGATAGGCCCGCTGTTGGCTTTGAAGCTGAGCGTAGCCGATAGCTTATTGCTTCACCGCTTCCATTTGCAGCACCAGACGCACCTGCTTGGGGAAACCCCAGTCGATGCCATAGTTCACGCCCCATTGGCTGCGATCAATGGTGGCTTCAAAGTCACCGCCGCAGACTTCGCGCTTGAGCATGGGGCTTTCGTAGCAGGTGAACTTGTTGGCCTGGATGGTGATGGGGTGGGTCTGGCCGTTCATGGTCAGTTGGCCGGTCACTTCCTTGAGTTTGTCGCCGTCAAACACGAACTTGTCCGAAACAAACTTGGCTTCAGGGTTCTGCTCGGTATTGAAGATTTCGGCGCTCTTGAGGTGCTTGTCAAACGCAGCGGTGCCCGAGTTGATCGAGTTCATGTCCAGCACCACTTCGACCTTGCCGCTCTTGCCTGCCTTGTCAAACTGTACGCTGCCGCTTTGCTTGTCAAAACGCACGCGGTTGGTGCTGGCGCCAAAGTGGTCGATCTCGAAGGTGGCAAAGGTATGGGTGGGGTCGATGGTGTAATTTGCAGGGGCAGCGTGGGCGGCGGTGGCCAGCAAACCAGCGGCGGTCAGGGCAAACAGGGTGGAACGCATGGCGGTCTCCTTGAAGTGAAGGGGGAGTAGTTAAAAAACCTAGCAGTCTGCGCCCACACACATTGGTTTTCAGCAATAAATCATGCTGAAAGCATTGCTGTGTCGGCGTTAACAGCTGCACAAATGAAATCAAACCCAGGTTACAGCTTGTCAATGCCGGTGAGCGCCAGCTTGAACTGCACGTTGACCTCGTCGGCCACCATGGAGGTGTCGGCCCAGTCGCCGTCGCCAATCTTGAAGGACAGGCGTTTCAGCGGCAAGCTGCCAGTGGCCATGGTGGTGGCGCCTGTCTGTGTCAGCTGCACGGGGACGGACACGGCCTGGCGCTGGCCCTTGATGGTCAGCGTGCCTTCGACCTGGTACTTGCCACCGCTCAAAGCCTTGACGGTGGTCGAATCAAACGTGGCTTGCGGGAACTGGGCAATGTTGAACCAGTCTGCTCCCAGCAAGTTGCTGTCGGTTTCCTTGGAGCCCATGGTGGCGCTTGCCGTGTCGATGCGGAAGTGGATCTTGCTGGCTTCGGGTTGGGCCGTGTCGAACTGCACCTGTGCATCGAACTTCTTGAAGTGGCCCTGCAGCGGCACGCCCAACTGTTTGGCAGTGAAGGCAATACTGCTTTGCGCAGGCACCAGGGCCTGGGGCGTGGTGGCTTGTGCCACGGTGGTGGAACCCAGCAGGGCCGCACCCGTCCAGACGGCAGCGCGCAAGGTGGTGGAGAAGGTCATGGTGTGTTCCTTGTCAGGGATGGGAAGAATCAGTTGCGGCCTGGCCACATGCGGGCCAGCAAGCCATCGCGGTCAATGATCTGGTGCTTGAGTGCTGCTGCGATATGCAGCGCGATCAGCGCCGCCAGGGTGTAGGCCGCCCACATATGCCATGGCTTGAGGGCCTCGGCCAGCTCAGGGCTGGGAGCCACAAAGTCTGGCAGTTGCCATGCACCGAACCACACGATGGGAAAACCTGCCGCCGAGCTATAGGCCCAGCCCAGCAGGGGCACGGCAAAGAACAGGACATACAGCAGATGGTGCACGCCGTGGTGTGCGACATGCTGCCAGCGCGGCATGGCAGCCGCCATGCGGGCGGGGAGGGCAGGTGGACGGCGGGTGATGCGCCACAGCAGACGCACAGCACTCAGCGCCAGCAGCGTCACCCCCGCCCATTTGTGCCAGTTGTAGTATTTGAGCTTGGCAGGCGAAAAAGGCAGCCCCACCATGTACCAGCCAAAGACCAGCAAACCCATCAGGCCCAGGCCCAGCAACCAGTGCAGGGCAATGGCGGGTATGGAATAGCGGGAAGAAGTGGCAGAAGACATGGGGCAACGACAGCGAACAAGCCAAACAAGGTTGCCAGTCTAAAAGCCGCGTTCTGAAACACCATTCAATGGGATTGACGACACGATTCAAAAGATTGCAAGGAACTTTTGGGCAGAGCGAAAGGAAATCTGAAAAGCCGGCAAGTGGCAGGCCCATGGCCTTGAAAGTGTGGCGAAAGCCCTTAACTGGGGAGCAGTTAAAAAATTTGCTGTTGAAGGAAGCACCATGCGCATCGACAAGCTCACCACCAAATTCCAAGAAGCCCTGGCTGACGCCCAAAGTCTGGCACTGGGCAATGACCACGCCTACATTGATCCCCTGCACCTGCTGGCCGCCATGCTGCGTCAAAACGATGGCCCCAGGGCACTGCTGGAGCGTGCAGGCGCCAATGTGGCCGCCATGTCGGCAGCCGCCGAAAATGCCGTCAAACATCTGCCGCAGGTGACGGGGCAGGACCAAGTCACGATTGGCCCGGACCTGGGCAAGCTGCTGCAGGCCACCGAAAAAGAAGCCATCAAGCGTGGGGACCAGTTCATTGCGAGTGAACTGTTCCTGCTGGCGCTGGCTGACAGCGAAGGCAAGGCCGGCAAGATTGCCAAGGAGCACGGCCTGAGCCGCAAGGCCATGGAGTCGGCGATCAACGCCGTGCGCGGTGGCCAGACCATGGACAGCGCCGAAGGCGAAAGCCAGCGCGAGGCCCTGAAGAAATACACACTCGATCTGACCGAGCGTGCCCGTATGGGCAAGCTTGATCCTGTGATCGGCCGCGACGATGAAATCCGCCGTGCCATCCAGGTCCTGCAGCGCCGCAGCAAGAACAACCCTGTGCTCATCGGCGAACCTGGCGTGGGCAAGACAGCCATTGTTGAAGGGCTGGCGCAGCGCATTGTGGAAGGCGAGGTGCCTGAAACCCTGAAGAACAAGCGTGTGCTGGTGTTGGACATGGCGGGCCTGCTCGCCGGTGCCAAGTACCGGGGCGAGTTTGAGGAACGCCTCAAAGCCGTGCTCAACGATGTGGCCAAGGACGAAGGGCGCATCATCCTGTTCATCGTCGAAATCCACACCATGGTCGGTGCCGGCAAGGCTGAAGGCGCAATGGATGCGGGCAATATGCTCAAGCCCGCACTGGCACGCGGCGAGCTGCACTGCATTGGCGCGACCACCCTGGACGAGTACCGCAAGTACATCGAAAAAGATGCTGCGCTGGAGCGCCGTTTCCAGAAGGTGCTGGTGGAGGAGCCTTCGGTGGAAGACACCATTGCCATCCTGCGTGGTCTGCAGGTGCGCTACGAAGCGCACCACGGCGTGGACATCACCGACCCTGCCATCGTCGCTGCAGCGGAACTCTCGCACCGCTACATCACCGATCGCTTCCTGCCTGACAAGGCGATTGACCTGATCGACGAAGCCGCAGCCAAGATCAAGATCGAGATCGACTCCAAGCCTGAGAGCATGGACAAGCTCGAACGCCGCATGATCCAGCTCAAGATCGAGCGCGAGGCCATGAAGAAGGAAAAGGACGAGGCATCGCAAAAGCGCCTGCAGCTCATTGAAGATGAGCTCAATGGGCTTGAGCGGGAGTACGCTGATCTCGAAGAAATCTGGAAGGCGGAAAAGGCCAGCGCTCAGGGCTCGGAACAAATCCGCAAGGAAGTCGATGCCATCCGCACGCAAATCGAAGATCTCAAGCGCAAGGGTGATTTCAACAAGGTGGCCGAGTTGCAGTACGGCAAGCTGCCGGCGCTGGAAAAACAGCTCAACGATGCGCAGGCCAGCGAGGCTGATGGCGAAGCGCCCAAACACAAGCTGCTGCGCACCCATGTGGGGGCAGAAGAAATTGCCGAGGTGGTCAGCCGTGCCACCGGCATTCCTGTGTCCAAGATGATGCAGGGTGAAAAAGACAAGCTGCTGCACATGGAAAGCAGGCTGCACCAGCGGGTGGTGGGGCAGGATGAAGCCATCTCCGCGGTGTCCAATGCCATCCGCCGTTCGCGCTCGGGTCTGGCCGATCCCAACAAGCCGCTGGGCAGCTTCCTGTTTCTCGGCCCCACCGGTGTGGGCAAGACCGAGCTGTGCAAGGCACTGGCAGGCTTCCTGTTCGATAGCGAGGACCATTTGGTGCGCATCGACATGTCCGAATTCATGGAAAAGCACAGTGTGGCTCGCCTGATCGGTGCGCCTCCCGGCTATGTGGGCTATGAGGAAGGCGGCTATCTGACCGAAGCCGTGCGTCGCAAGCCCTACAGCGTATTGCTGCTCGATGAGGTGGAAAAAGCCCACCCCGATGTGTTCAACGTGCTGCTGCAGGTGCTGGACGATGGCCGTCTGACCGATGGCCAGGGGCGCACCGTGGATTTCAAGAACACCGTGATCGTGATGACCAGCAATATCGGCTCCCACCTCATCCAGGCGATGGTGGGTCAGGACAGCGAAGACATCAAGGAAGCGGTGTGGGGGGAACTAAAAACGCATTTCCGACCCGAATTCCTCAACCGCATTGATGAAACCGTGGTTTTCCATGGTCTGGATGCGGCCCACATCGAGTCGATTGCCAAAATCCAGTTGCAATTGTTGCAGCGCCGTTTGGAGAAGATGGATCTGGAAATGAACGTGACTGCCCCTGCTTTGTCGGAATTGGCTAAAGTAGGGTTTGATCCGGTCTTTGGTGCACGTCCGCTCAAGCGGGCGATCCAGCAACGCATTGAGAACCCGCTCTCGCGTTTGCTGCTGGAAGGCAAATTCCCGCCCAAGAGCCGCATCGAGGTGTCGGTGGACCCCGTGCAGGCTCCCGGAGTCTTTAACTTTGGTTTGAGCAACGCTGAAAGCGCCGCTTAAGCTATGGCTGCCAGACTGTGGTCTGGCAGCACCGAGAAAGGCAATGTTTTGAACGAGTTTTTGACCCTGCTCACCCGTTGGACTGTACGCATCATCATGCTGATGGTGGGAGTGGTGTTCTTCTTGAGCCTGCTGACCGTGGCCTGTGTTCTGGCAGCGGTCTGGGGCGCACGTGCGCTGTGGGCCAAGCTGACGGGCCAGCCAGTCACTCCGTGGGTGATGCCCATGCACGCTGCTTCCAGCTGGGCCAGCATGGCGCAGCGTGCCGGAGGTTTCGGCGGCATGGCAGGTGCTGCGCAGACTTCAGCCCAGACCCAGACCAAGGAAGAGCCAGCGCCGTTCACCCCCACGGCAGGCAGCAAACGTGGCGGCATCTTGGCCAAGGTGGCAGGAGAAGTGAGCGACGTTCAAGCACGCGAAGTGCATTAATCCCGTTGGGGCAGCGTGCCCTGATTCTGAAAGCAGACCTCGGTCTGCTTTTTTTATGCCGTTTTATGCCTGTGAACAGGGAAAAGAGCTGCGCAAACCCACGCGTTCATGCTTTTGGTTACAGCGCAGTTGTAACGTGTTGTGGAAGTGGGGGAATCCTTTTATTTTTCCTGCACTTGCTCTCTATGATCTGCTTATGAATCATGCCGATCTCCGCACGCTTTTTGACCAACAGCACCAAGCCAGCCGTCAGCAAATAGATGTTCCCCTTGTATTGCGCAAGGAAAGATTACTGCGTATGCAGAAGCTGCTCCATGAACATGGAACCACTTTGGCAGCGGCGGTGCAGGCTGACTTCGGCGTGCGCTCGCCGCAGCTGACGGAGTTGGCGGATCTCATGGTGCTGCGCACCATGCTGGGTCAGACCTTGCGCAAGCTCGGTCAATGGATGCGTGCGCAGCGTGTCTGGACTCCATTGCACCTGTTGCCGGCTTCGGCCCGTATCGAGCGGCAACCTCTGGGTGTGGTGGGCATCATCGCACCCTGGAACTATCCGCTGCAACTGGCTTTGGCGCCAGCCATCACCGCAATGGCTGCGGGCAACCGGATCATGCTCAAGCCCAGTGAGTTGACACCCCATACTTCGGCGCAGCTGGCACACGTGATCGGACAGTTTTTTGCACCGGAAGAATTCTGCGTGGTGCAGGGCGATAGCCAAGTGGCCAGCCAGTTTGCGGGCCTGCCGTTTGACCACCTGGTGTTCACGGGATCGACCGCGGTGGGCCGCAAAGTGGCAATTGCCGCCGCCCAGCACCTGACACCCACCACGCTGGAGCTGGGGGGCAAGTCCCCCTGCATTGTCAGTGGCGACTATGACCTCGAACTGGCGGCGCTGCGCATCGCGCACGGGAAATTGCTCAATGCAGGACAGACCTGCATTGCACCGGACTACCTGCTGCTGCCGCGTGGGCGTGAACAGGCCTTTGAGCAGGCCTATCGCAAGGCCGTGGCACGGCTGTTCCCGAACCTGGCAGGCAATCCTGACTACGCTGCCATCATCAATCCCAAACAATTCAACCGCCTGCGCGCCCTGGCGCAGCAGGCAGAAGCCGAGGGCGCACAGGTGCAGTGGCTGGAGCCGCAAACGGTAGCCAGCAACAGCTCTGCTCCCGGCTGGGGAGATGCGGTACAGCGCCAGATGGCTCCGGCCCTCGTGTGGAATGTGCATTCCAACATGGCCATCATGCAGGAGGAGATTTTTGGTCCCTTGCTGCCCGTGATCAGTTACGAGAATCTGGACGATGTGATCCAGGCCATCAATGCCGGGCCTCGGCCTCTGGCGCTGTACTGGTTTGGCAATGACGACAAGCTGCGCGACAGTGTGTTGCGCCGCACTGTGAGCGGTGGTGTCACGGTCAATGACACCTTGATGCATGTGGCGCATGACAACCTGCCATTTGGTGGAATCGGTGCCAGCGGCTGGGGGGCATATCACGGTGAGCATGGTTTTTTACGCTTTTCTCACCAAAAGTCGGTCTTTTTACAAGCAAAATGGAGCCCTGCATCTTGGCTCTACCCGCCTTACGGAGCCAAGTTCGAGCGCGTTCTGGCGCTCCTGAAGCGACTGGGCTGAGCGTCAACCCAGGTTTTTGTCTCTGTGCCGCTGGCCATCAGCGGTTGATACGGGGCCGTTTTCACGGCCCTAGCACATCCTTTTTCTGCGGGCAAGAAACCTTTGACAGCCGTACTTCGGCAAATGGCTACAGCGACTAGGCATAAGCGAAATTCGCGTTTTCACAGACAATTGCCGACTTTCGTTTTCAACACCTAGTTTCCGTTTCGGTTTTTTCCATGTCCAATTACCAGGTTCGTCCTGCAACCCTTCGCGATGCCAAGGCGATTGCACAAATCCACACCGCTTCTGCTTTGGAAGCCTACCGTGGCATCGTGCCTGACGACCAATTGAAAGCCATGTCTTCCGTCGAGAAGCGTCAAGCTTACTGGCGTGAGGCGATTGAATACTGTGAGCCCCAAGTGCAAGTTGCCATCGATGGCGACAAGATTGTGGGCTTCGTTGGCTTTGACCGTTCCCGCGACGAGAAATCCCGTCAGACCACTGGCGAGATCTGGGCCCTCTATGCGGCTCCTTCGCACTGGAGCAAGGGCGTCGGCGTGACGCTGTGGGATGCAGCCCGTGAAGGTCTGCTCGAAGAAGGTTGCACCAATGTGACCGCTTGGGTGCCACTGCGTAATGAACGCGCTTTGCGCTTTCATGAGCTGGCAGGCTTCAAGCGCGAAATGTCCACGGCCAAGACTTCCATCATTGGCGGTATCAAAATCGAAGAAGTGCGCCTCAAGCGACCTTTGAATTGATGCAGTCAGTCAAGTAATGGCCCGCTTTGGCGGGCTATTTTTTTGGATGCACTCCAGTGGAGCATGCATCGATTCACGCACATACCAGGCATCAGGCGCTTTGCGCAAAGGACGAACACCATGCTGCAATGGCAACACCAAGGCATAGAGCATCAGGCCGTATGGCGTAGCGAAAGCGGTTTGCCCGCGCCACGCCGTGTGATGGTGGCCGATGACACCATGCCCGCCGACACGGCCTATCGACTGGCCTGTGAAGGAACAGCGCTGCTGTGGCAAGGCGATTTTCAGAATGCCCGTCATTTGATGGAAGCCATCAAACGCCGTCTGGACAAGCCTGCCCGCAGCCATTCGGCCAAGGCACGAAAAGCCAAGGCTGCAGCGGCGGACCCGGTCGGCGTTGCGCAGGCATTTCACCTGCACCGCCAGGCGCAGGGCCAGCGCGCGCGCGTGCTCGGCAGCATCTTGATTCCTTTGCAGGCAGACTATTCCATCGCCTTGCGCCGTGCGCCTGACTGGCGTGCAGCCTGTATCCAGGCATGGGGGGCGCCTGCAGCCGATGCCGGGGTGCAAGCGGTGTCCCTGCGTGAACTGCTGGGTGTGGTTGGCGCGCACGAATGGCGCAAGCAAGGTGTGCCCGTACCAGAGTTGGGCAAGGCCGCGCGCATTCATCCGCACTATGGTGTGTTCTCGCCTGTGCGTGGGGAATATGTGCAGTTGGTGAAGGAAGCTCCTTTGCCCGAGGCGGGACGAGCCCTGGCATTTGATATTGGTGTGGGGACGGGCGTGCTTTCGGCTGTGCTGGCCCAGCGTGGCGTGCAGCGCGTGATTGCCACTGATATGTCGCCCCGTGCGCTGGTCTGTGCCCAAGAGAATCTGGAACGCCTGGGCCTGAGTGACAAGGTGCAGTTGCAACAAACCCATCTGTTCCCTGAAGGGCAGGCGGGTTTGATTGTCTGCAATCCGCCCTGGGTGCCCGCGCGTGCCGTGACCACGCTGGAACAAGCGGTGTATGACGACAACAGCGCCATGCTGCGCGGCTTTTTGAGTGGCCTGCGTGCGCATCTGCTGCCTGAAGGGGAAGCCTGGCTGATTCTGTCTGACTTGGCTGAGCACCTGGGGC
>JAEYRT010000212.1 GCA_023435325.1 Pseudomonadota bacterium
TTGAGCCATGGTGATGCACTGTGTCTGGATGATGTGGAATACCAGAAATTCCGCGTGCTCAGCCGCACTGCGGCTTGGCAGCAACAACTGCTCAGCCAGCCTTTGGCGGTTCGCCGCGCCATTGGCAAATCGGCCCGCTCAGAGAGCGAACAGCGCAAGCAGTCCGGCGCCCCCTATGCCGATGCCGACCCAGGCATGACAGCGGCCTGGATGCAGCAAGCACGTGCGCAATGGCTGATTCACGGGCATACCCACCGCCCTGCCGAACACGCGCTGCCCAATGGCGGCACACGCATCGTGTTGAGCGACTGGCACCTGGACGCCCACACGCACCGTGCCGAAGTGCTACGCGTGACACCACACAACTGGCAGCGTCTGCCACTTTGATGCTCATGTGGAGCAGCTTGTCTGGCTGGTGGCACCGCAAGAGCCCGTGGTCCTGGGGCGCTCCACCCACCATTCCCGACTCTCTGTGGCAAGCAACCTTGCAGGCCCATCCGTTTTTGCAGCAACTGTCTGCCTCAGAGCTGTCTCAGCTGCGCCTGTTGTGCATGCATTTTTTGCAACGCAAGCAATTTACCGGCGTGCACGGCCTGCAAATTACCGATGCCATGGCACTGTCGATTGCGGCCCAGGCCTGCGTGTTACTGATTCACTGGGGAACACCACGGCAAGCACTGCGCTGGTATGACGATTTTGTGGGCATTGTGGTGCACCCTGATGATGCCGTGGCCCAGCGCACGGTCATGGATGAAGCGGGGGTGGTACACCACTATCAGGAAACCCTGCTTGGTGAAGCCATGGAGCACGGCCCGGTCATGCTGAGCTGGGCTTCCATCAACCCAAACCAGGTCCAGGGGGAAAACTGCCTCGGCCCAAGCAGCAATGTGGTGATTCACGAATTTGCGCACAAGCTGGATATGGCCAATGGCGGCGCCGATGGCTGTCCACCGCTGCCTGCAGGCTTCATGGGCTTGCCCACAGCAGCCGAGGCCCGGCAGCTGTGGTCCTCGACCTGGCTGGCAGCCTATGAAAATTTCGTGGAAGCACTGGCTGCCCATGAGCGCTTTGGTCAACCTGCGCCATGGCTGGACCCATACGCTGCAAGCCACCCCGCAGAGTTTTTCGCCGTTGCCTGTGAAGCATACTGGACCACGCCCCAGGCTTTTGCTGCTGCGCATCCCAGCCTGGCGCCGTTGCTGGATGCTCTGTTTCGGCGTTCACTGTCCTAAAGGCAGACACCCATCACGTGCAGCCCCAACCCGTTGGCCCTAGACATTTCAAAAACCCCAAAAAGCAAAAGGCGCCCGAAGGCGCCCTGGCCTTTGCGCAGCCAACGTTCAGGCCTGGACACGCATGCCTGACATCCGTGCCAGCTGCGCCTGGTCCATGTAGTTGACCTGCTGCTTCAAGGACAAAACAGGTTCTGCATCACGCAGCATGTTGTAGATCTCTTCCTTGATCGCCAGTTTTTGTTTCTTTAGGCGCTCAATCTCGAATTGCAGACTGGGCGACTTGCGCTCTACAAGTGCTTCAATCTCCGCATCCATCGCACTGTGTTTGTCACAGAGCCTGCTGAAATTTTTATCTGTTGCACGCAATTGTTCGATCTGATCGCGATACTGAGTGAACATACGCATCCTTTCTCGTCAACAAGAGACCGGGCAGCGCCACCTGCCCAGAAGGCCTGTTCATTGTGAAAGGTCTGTCATCAGAAGGATGTAACAGCCCTAAGCCCGTCGCTGAATTACCGCACTGCACAAATGGCCTTATAGCTGCCGGTCCATGATCAGTGGCTGGAGGGAACGAGATTTGCCCCTTCTAAAGCTGAAGATATGTGCAGGGTGCCACTCTTGAACACTTGTTCTTCCGCTCCTGAAGCAAGAGCACCCCGTTGGTCAGCGCCGCTCAGCCAGCCACTGCATGCTGTCCTGCAACTCCTGAGGATGAATGGTGTGTGCACATGCATACGTTTCGTAGCGCAATTGCACAGGTGTTGCTTGCAGGTGATCCCTAATGGCTTCAGCGCTCGACAGGGGGATGACATCATCTTGCATGCCATGGCTGATCCAGGCACTGCGTCCTTCGAGATGCGTTGCTGTCACTTGATGCGGCAGCACTTCCGGCAACAAACGGCTGTGCCATACACAGATTCCACCGAGCAATTCAGGACGCGTCAAAAGCAGGCTCAGGCTCATGATGCCGCCCTGGCTAAAACCGCCCACGATCACGCGCTCAGCCGGCACGCCAAGCTGGGCACTCGCAGCTTCAATGGCCTGCGCCACCAGGACACGGCTGCGCTGTTCTTGTTCCGCGTCAATGGTGCGAGAACCATCCCCATGGATGGAAAACATGAACCACGCATACGCATCTGTCCCCATGGCAAATGGGGCTTCCAAGCTGATGACGTGATAGTGCGCAGGCACATAAGGCGCCAGGCCAAACAGATCCTGGGCATTGCTGCCAACCCCATGCATCAACACCAGCAAGCAGGGCTCACTGCTGTCTTCTACCTGAGCTGGGCGGTACAAACCATTCAGTGGTAATTCCAGCATCTCAAATGCCTTTTCCTAAATTCATGATTAAAACAGCTTATAAGGCCGTCAATCCAAGCATTTTCCGCTATCAATTGTGAAGAGCAAAAGCATCCATGGCGAGGATGCCGTACATGACCTCACGGCTGAGATATTCGACCCTGGCTGCTTCTCCTCCTGCGCCCAGCGTCAGGTACAGGGGCAGGAAATGCTCGTCCGTGGGATGGGCACGCAAGGCATGCGGTGCACGTTCATGCCAGTCCAGCAAGGCCTGCATATCGCCGGCCCGCACATGTGTCTCGATCCAGCGGCTGAACTCCACCACATAGTCAGCAGCCTGGTGTGCACCGCCAAAGAACTCACGCAAATTGTGCGTCATGCTGCCACTGCCAACGATCAGCACACCTTGCTCCCGCAGGTTTTGTAGCGCCTGGCCCATGGCATAGACCATGCGTGCATCTGCGGTGTGCGGCAGCGCCACTTGCACGACTGGCATGTCGGCATGCGGGAACAAATGCATCAAGGGCACCCAGGCACCATGATCCATGGGCCGGTTCGGATTCAGCGTTGCATCAAACCCCTGGGAATCAAGCAAGCTGACCACAGTTTGCGCCAGTTCTGGATCACCCTTGGCGGGATATTGCAGTTGGTACAGCGCAGGCGGGAAACCACCGAAATCGTGCCAAGTCGGAGGATTGGGATGCGCCATCACTTCGATCTTCGATGCCATCCAGTGCGGCGACATGATCACCACGCCGCGCAGTTGAGGGAATTGGGCACGCAAGGCATGGCCCCATTGTTGCAATGCCGGCCCCGTTTCACCAGCCTCCAGTGCGAACATGGGTGAACCGTGGGAGACAAACAAAGCAGGCAAGCGCTGCGAGGCAGTGGTAGAGGTGGCGATACGGGTGTTTTCCATAGGCCAGATATTAGGCCGCTACAACCAAAAAACTAGTCAGACACATCGACACTGACTGTTCCGAAAATAAATGCAATCTTCTGCCATTCGGCCTCATTGCCACGCAACGCCTTGAGGGCGCCCGTACGCTTTGCTTGTACGACCTGCCTGAGCAGGCATCCAGCATCGAGGCATCAGTGCAGCCGTCAGCAGGTCGCAGCAAGCAAAGGCATGACAGCGGCATGAAACGCTGCAGGTGCCTCATATTGCACCCAATGGCCTGCACCCGCGATACGCTGCAGGCCCTGCCAGTGGCGTGCGTTGGCAGCCATCAGTGCTTCCACCTCACCCAGGGTACCGGGGTACAGCGCGTCGTTTTCTCCATAGATGGCCGCCACCGGGCATTCCACCTGAGCCAGTGAACGCACCAGAATGTCGGTGCTCGAAATCCTGCGACGTGGCAAATGGTCACAACGTACATTGGCCACATGCAGCGCCACCGTGTCGCGATCGATGCAGCTGCGATCGTGCACCATGAGTTCACCCAGGTTGTAGATGTGGTGCAGCAGTTGCTCCGCCGGATCTTCCAGATGGCGCCAACCTTTCAGACGAAAAGGGTGTTTGTTCGTCAAACCAATGCCTGGTGCACCGACCACAATCAATTGTTGCACCAAGCAAGGATAGGCGGCAGCCAACATGCCTGCTGTCATGCCTCCAAACGAAAAACCCATCAGGCGTACAGATTGCAAAGGAAATTGCGCCTGCAGGACCTCCGCCAGCACTGGCAGCATGCCATCAGCATCCACCACCCCCGGGGGCACATCGGATGCACCAAAGCCTGGCAAATCGACTGCCCAGACCTCATGCCCCGCAGCCAGCAGAGGACCAAGGCTGCGTACCCAATGTGTCCAGCTGCCACTGCCTCCATGAAACAACACCACAGGCGCCAGGCCGTTGGGTTGCACAGGTACCCAGTGGTGCAAGGTGGTGTGTCCTCCTGCATGGGGATGCTTTACACGCTCTGCCCTAGCCAGCCAGTGCAAGACTTCGGTGCTGTGAACCTGTCCTGCCGCCATGGCCGTGATTTCTTCTTGGCTGCATTCCCAAGGCAGCACGGCCGGCATTGCAGCTTCATTCACTTGATCATCTGCTTTCAACACAAAATCACCTTGTTAACTACCACTGCGCCACTGCGTCAATGGCAATGCCATAGCCTGTCACACCCAAACCGCAAATCACAGCTCGAGCCACGGGAGACAAATAAGAGTGGTGGCGAAACGCCTCACGTGCATGCACATTGCTGATGTGCAACTCCAGCAGCGGAATGCCTGTGCCCTTGACCGCATCCATCAAAGCAATGCTGGTATGTGTATAAGCCCCAGCATTGAGGATCAGGCCTGCCAGCTTATCCTGGGCATGCAGTTGACCTGCTTCGTGGATCCAGTCAATCAGCTGACCTTCATGATTGCTCTGGTGAAAGCGCAGCGTCAAGCCATGACTGTCTGCCTTTTGCTTGCACAGTTGCTGCACATCGGCCAGCGTCTGCGCGCCGTAAACCGCAGGTTCACGTGTACCCAGCAGATTGAGATTGGGGCCATTGAGGACAAAAACCGTTTTTGTCATTGCAAGCATTCAGAGAGAAACAACAAGGCCGCGATTATGCGGCCTGTGTTTCGATCCAAGCTGTCACCTGCAAGCTTCAGCGATGGCGGTAATGTGCATGCGGATGGCGGTATTTATGGTGATGCTTGTGTCCATGCTTGAAGTGTTTGCCGTATCCGCGTGGCGGTGGTGGTGGCGCCCAGTAGACATGAGGTCCGCGGGGTGCTGGGTAATACACCACGGCCGGGGGCGCAGGAGGGTGGTAATGCACACGCGGTGGCGGTGGCGGAGGCGGTGCGACATAGACCGGCACGCCAGGCACATGGATGCCCACGGAGATGCCTACATTGCCAGCTTGCGCGTTGCCGCCGCTGGCAGCAGCCAGCAAAGCCAGCGCGGCCAGGCCATGGTGCACGCCGAGGCGCATCTTGGTCAGGGTGATTTTCATGCGACAACATCCTTTTTTCATGGTGAACGCCACTTCAACGCCCGAGACCTGCAAATGGATGTCATACCAAGCGCAAACCTTGTATCCATACGTGTGCGGTCAACACCCGCAGACCCAGCCTCCTCTTGCAAGCCCGCCTACAATTGACGGGATATGAGCACACCCGCCAACACCAACAACGACACACCGGAAGTGGTGAAGCCCACCAACTTTCTGCGCCAAATCATTGAAGCCGACCTGGAAAAGGGCACGCATGCCGGCCGCCGCTGGGGCGGCAGTCCAGGCGATGCCCAGCACCACCAGCAAGGCCAAGTGGACGAAACCAAGATCCGCACCCGCTTTCCGCCCGAACCTAACGGCTATTTGCACGTGGGGCACGCCAAGTCCATCTGCCTGAACTTTGGTCTGGCTCGCGATTACGGCGGTGTGTGCCACCTGCGCTTTGACGACACCAATCCTGAGAAGGAAGACCAGGAATACGTGGACAGTATCAAGGATGCCGTGCAATGGCTGGGCTTTGACTGGCAGGGTGCCAATGGTGAAAGCAACCTGTACTACGCCAGCAACTACTTTGATTTCATGTATCGCTGCGCGGTCTATTTGATCGAGCAAGGATTGGCCTATGTGGACGAACAGTCTGCCGAAGAAATGAAGGCCAACCGTGGCGACTTTACCCGCCCCGGCGTGAACAGTCCTTTCCGGGATCGCAGCGTATCCGAAAACCTGCAGCGATTTGCCGATATGAAGGACGGCAAGCTGGCTGACGGCGCAGCCGTGCTGCGCGCCAAGATTGATATGGCTTCGCCCAATATCAACCTGCGTGACCCCGCGATCTACCGCGTACGTCATGCCGAGCACCACAACACCGGCAACCAGTGGTGCATTTATCCCATGTACACGTTTGCGCACCCTATTGAGGATGCCTACGAACACATTACGCACTCCATCTGCACACTGGAGTTCGAAGATCAACGTCCTTTCTACGACTGGCTGCTGGACCATCTGCGTGAAGGTGGCCTGATTGCGGCTCCTCAGCCACGCCAGTACGAATTTGCCCGTCTGAACCTGACCTATGTGGTCACATCCAAGCGTAAACTCAAGCATTTGGTGGACAGCGGCACGCTGACAGGCTGGGATGACCCTCGCATGCCGACCATCGTGGGCCTGCGCCGCCGCGGCTATACGCCTGCGTCGATCCGCAATTTCTGCGAACGTATCGGTGTGACCAAGGATTACAGCTGGATCGACTACGCCACACTCGACGGTTGCCTGCGCGAAGATCTGGAGAGCAAGGCCCACCGCGCCATGGTGGTGCTGGCCCCCGTCAAACTGGAGTTGACCAACTGGGCAGAAGTGTTTGGCTCTGCCGAGCACCTGGAGCACTGCAGCCTGCCGGCCCTGCCCCACGCGGCCGAAGGTGAAGCCGTACCTGAGCGCCAGTTCACACTGGGCCGCGAAGTGTGGATTGAACGCGAAGACTTCGCCGAAGTGCCCCCCAAGGGTTACAAGCGCCTGTTCCCCGGCAACAAGGTACGCCTCAAGGGCGGTTATGTGATCGAGTGCATCGGCTGCGAAAAAGATGGCGATGGCAATGTCACCCGCGTGCTGGCCACCGTGGTGCCCGACACCAAGAGTGGTACGCCAGGAGCGGATGCCGTGAAAGTGAAGGCTGCGATCACTTGGGTGGGCGTAGCCGATGGCATTCAAGCCGAAGTGCGCCTGTACGACCGTCTGTTCACCGATGCCCAACCTGACGCAGGCGGCAAGGACTACCTGAGCCTGCTCAATCCCGAAAGTCTCAAGGTGGTGACTGCTTATGTGGAACCATCCCTCAAGGCTGCCCAGCCTGATGACAAATTCCAGTTTGAGCGTTTTGGCTACTTTGTCGCCGACCGCAAGGACCACGCATCTGGCAAGCCGGTTTTCAACAAGATCACTGGCTTGAAAGACTCCTGGGGCAAATAAGGCCCACACTCTTGCATTCAAAGGCTGCCAGCGTGCAGCCTTTTTTCATGCTGGCTTGCCATTTCATTCATGGATTCTTTTGATGGACGCCTCTGTTGCAAGCCGCTGTCCACACCCAGAGCGAAACACCATCATTTCCCCACGGTCCATGCAAGAAGGCCTTTTGCAGGCCACAACCAAGAAACAACACGCCTGACACTTGCCTACAACTTCAGGAGATGGAGATACCTAAAATTGTGCTTTGCAAGCTGCAAGCTTGCATTACTGCAGACCACAAGGGGCGATCATGAAAAAACTGGCCATTGGCGTTCTCAGCGTAGGCGCACTGGCTGTTGCTGGCGCACTGACAATCAGCTACCACGTAGGTGAGCGCATACAGCAGGAATTTGAAAATACCGCCCAAGCATGGAGTTCTGACGACGCATTCAACGTGCGTGTGCTCGAGTACCAACGCGGCATCGTGTCTTCTCACGCCATCACGATGTGGTCCTTCGTTGGCGAAGAGGACAGTTACGACA
>JAEYRT010000309.1 GCA_023435325.1 Pseudomonadota bacterium
TGTTCAGCCAGGGTGCGAATGAACGCTTCGCCCTGGGGATGAATTTCCGTTTCGTAATCGTGTTCACCCTCCACATCCAGCGGCGGGCGCAAGTGCGTCGGACGATGGGCCCAGACCAGTTTTCCGTCCTGCAGCGCGATGCCACGCTCGAACCAGTCCCCATTCACACGGGCGATGATCTGCACGGGCATGGCATCCAGCACCTCGTTGCCCACGATCACGCCTTGCATCTGCGTGGGCAGCTCACTGGCCCAGACCACCTTGGCCGCATACGCCGCCAGCTTGGCCTGTTGGCGCGCACGCAGCGTGCCGGACAGATCGACGATGGTATAGCGCTCGATCTGCACTCCCAGGCGATCCAGCTCCTCCAGAATCTGCAGCGCCAGTGCGCCCGTACCAGCACCAAATTCCCAGATTTCACGCGTGCCGGTCCTGGCCAGTGCCTCGGCAATCTGCGCAGCCACCAGCTGGCCAAAGGCAGGGGAAATCTCTGGCGCAGTCACAAAATCGCTGCCGGAATCGGGCAGTGCTCCGAATTTGGCCGTGTCATTGGCGTAGTAACCCAGACCCGGCGTGGACAGCGCCAGAGCCATGAATTGGTCAAAGCCAAGCCATCCACCCGCCTGGGCAATGGCCTTGTCGATGTGCGAACGCAATGCGTTCGTTAAAATTGCGGGTTCTGTCATCACCCCTGCATTGTCGTCGCTTGCGAGCACCTGGGTCGCAAATCAGCCCCGCTGGCGTCAACACCTTCACGGCGTGGTGCACACAACCACACATCCATCGATACGCCAAACACCGCAAAAGGCAGGCTGCAAGCCTGCAAGATGCTCCTCTTTTTATGTCGTCTGCTGCCACTGGCCACCGCATCATTGCCCTGACCGGGTTGCGCCTGAACGCACGCCTGGGCATTCTTGCCCACGAGCGCGAAGCAGCACAACCTATCCGTGTGGATGCACAGCTGAACATGGGCACCCAGCCCCTGCTGCCCGCCAGCGACGATATTGCCGAGGTGTTGGACTACCGACTGGCGCGCCATGCTATTTTGGAAGTCTGCACCGCACGTCACACCGACTTGCTGGAGCGCCTGACTGGCGAAGTGGCGCAGCAACTGCAAGCATTGCCTGGCGTGTTGGGCGTGCGTGTGACGATTACAAAGTTAGAGATTTTTGACGACTGCGAGATAGCCATCCGCGTCGAAACCGGACAATGGTGAACCCCATGAACGCTGTGACTGAAAACCCCTGGATTGCCGAAGAAGCTGACCAAGCAGCTGCCCAAGGCGAAGCTGCTGCCGAAGCCAAGCCCGGCAAGATCAAGATCGAACGCGAACAGATCAAGCTGGAAAAACGCCTGTGCCGCGAGGTGGGCCGCGCCATCATGGACTTCAACATGATTGAAGACGGCGACAAGGTCATGGTCTGCATGTCCGGCGGCAAGGACAGCTACACGCTGCTGGACATCCTGCGCAAGCTGCAAAAGCGCGCGCCCGTGAAATTCGAGATCGTGGCCGTGAACCTGGACCAGAAGCAGCCGGGCTTCCCCGACCACATCCTGCCCGAGTACTTCCAAAGCATTGGCGT
The DNA here is from genome assembly GCA_023435325.1 of Pseudomonadota bacterium. Classification (GTDB taxonomy): domain Bacteria; phylum Pseudomonadota; class Gammaproteobacteria; order Burkholderiales; family Burkholderiaceae_C; genus Comamonas. The sequence goes on from JAEYRT010000309.1 coordinate 1,584, forward strand.
GGACTACCACATCGAAACGCAGGACACCTACTCGGTGGTCAAGCGCGTGATTCCCGAAGGCAAGACCACCTGCGGCCTGTGCTCGCGCCTGCGCCGTGCGATCTTGTACTCGGTGGCGGACCGTCTGGGCTGCACCAAGGTGGCACTGGGCCACCACCGTGACGACATCGTGCAGACGCTGATGCTGAACATGTTCTACGGTGGCCGCATGAAGGGCATGCCACCGAAGCTGGTGAGCGACGACGGCAAGCACGTGGTGATTCGCCCCCTGTGCTACGTGCCCGAGAAGGACACGGCACGCTGGGCGCAGTACCAGAACTTCCCCATCATTCCTTGCAACCTGTGCGGCAGCCAAGACGGCCTGCAGCGCGTGGCCGTGGGCGACATGCTGCGCGAGTGGGACAAGAAGTTCCCCGGCCGTATCGAGAGCATGTTCCGCGCCATGGGCAACATCGTGACCACGCACATGATGGACCCCCAGCTGCACAACTTCAAGGACGCTAAGGCCACCGGCATTGCCGACCCGAACGGTGACATGGCGTTCGACCACGAAGAGTTGCCCACCGCCCCCACGCTGCCCGGTGGCGTGCAAGTGGTGCAGATCGGCTGAGCGCCTTTCTCCGTTTCGACCAAGCCCTGCCCGTGCGGGGCTTTTTTGTTTTCGGTGACGTGGCACCGAGCCCCACTCCTGCACACACGCCATACAGCAACGCGTTAAGCTGCGTGCCAGTCTTTGTAAAGCTTGCTTGTCCTGTCAGCGTTCTGCTCTGCAAAGGCGTTGCAATGACAGGATCTACAAGGAGCCGTTGTATGTTGAAACCTTCTCGTCGCTGGGCCATGGCGGCCCTGCTCACTGTCACCGCTGTACTGGCCGGCTGTGCCAGCGGCCCTCGCCAGATCACCTCCAGCGTTCAAACCTACGCCAGCATGGCTGGGGTCAAGCTGCCCACCACCTACCGCATGGAGCTGCTGCCTTCGCAAAGCCAGCAAGCCAGCTTTGCCAGGGTGGAGGCTGCCGCAGAAAAAGCATTGCAGCGTGTGGGCCTGACACGTGACCCGCGCCCCGACCTGGCCCGGCTGGTGGTGCAAGTGGGCGCCACGGCCACCCAAGGCCGTGCCTACCATCCTGCGTATGACGACTGGTTCTACGGACCGCGCTTTGGCTGGGGCATGGGTTTCGGCGGCCCCCGCATGGGCTTTGGCATGCACTGGATGGACACCCCGCCGCTGGTCTATTACCGCGGTGTCAAATTGGTGTTGCGCGATCAGCAGACACAGCAAATCGTCTACGAAACCTCTGCTGCCTATGACGAGGTCTGGATGGACGACAACGTGATCTGGAATATTTTGTTTGATGCGGCGCTGAGCGACTTTCCCAATCCACCCCAAGGCAGCCGCACCGTGCGTACTACGCTGACA
>JAEYRT010000038.1 GCA_023435325.1 Pseudomonadota bacterium
GTATCAATGCCTGCAGCAAAGCACCATTCTTGCTGGCCAAGGCATTCAAAATGCTGAAGTAATCCGCGCCTTCCATGGGGAAAAACACATCATTTACTGGTGTTGTCTATACGCCGCTTGGCGGGCAGCTTCATCCAGGTGCAACAGGCAGTCCAGCATCACGCAGCTTTCGCGTGGTGCGCCACGTGGCTGCTGAGCATTTCTGTCAGCTCCTGGCGCACCAAGTTGAACTCAGGCGCGGTAATGCAGCGTGGGCGCTCCCGCGGAATGCGGTAGTCGCGCTCCACACGGCCGGGGCCTGCGGTCATGACCACCACACGGTCAGCCAGCAGCACGGCTTCTTCCACCGCATGCGTGACAAAAATCACGGTGAGTTTGGTCTTGGCCCAAATGTCCAGTAGCTCTTGCTGCAACACCTCGCGCGTGAGTGCATCCAACGCGCCAAAGGGCTCATCCATCAGCAGCACTTCGCACTCATTGGCCAGTGCGCGCGCAATCGATACGCGCTGCTTCATGCCCCCAGAGAGCTGATTGGGGTAATGATCTGCAAACTTGCCCAAACCCACCATGTTCAGATAGTGATCGGACAGCTCCTTGAGCTGGGCTTCAGGCAGGCCACGCTGTTTGGGGCCAAAGGCAATGTTCTGGCGCACGGTGAGCCACGGGAACAGCCCATAGTCCTGGAACACCATGCCGCGATCAGGACCTGGTTCGGTGATGGGCGTGTGGTACATCTTGGCCACGCCAGATGACACGTGTTCAAAACCGCCCATGATGCGCAGCAAGGTCGATTTGCCACAGCCCGAGGCACCAATCAGGCAAATGAATTCGCCTTTTTGGATTTGCAAATTCACATCCTTCAAGGCCTGGATCGGGCGGCCGTTGAGGCTGAAAAATTTGCTCACATTGGCCATGTCCAAAATAGGCGCGGGGGTGCGGTAGGCAAGGATTTCAGACATTGTGTTGCGGGCTCCACTTGAGCAGACGGTTGTTGAGGGCGACCAAGATGCGGTCGGTGACAAAGCCGGTGAACCCGATGACCACCATGCCTGCAATCACCACATCCGTGCGTGAGAGCATGCGTCCATCCATGATGGCTGCGCCCAAACCTTCGGGCACACCGGTCATCTCACCCACCACGATCAGGAACCAGGCAATACCGTGGCCCAGGCGCAGACCATTGAAGATGGAAGGCATGGCTGCAGGCAGCACCACCTGGCGGAACATGGAAGTGCCCTTGCATCCCAGCATGGCGGCGGCTTCGAACAATCGGGGCTCGACCGACTTCACGCCGAAGGTCGTATTGATGACGATGGGGAAAAACGCGCCCAAAAACACCAAGAAGATGGCTGCGTTCGGGCCCACACCAAAAAAGATCATGGACAAGGGCAGCCACGCGGTGACGGGCACAGGACGCAGCATTTGCAGCGTAGGGTCCACAAAACGGCGTATGGCAGCGTTTTTGCCGATGACCAGGCCCAAGGGTATGGCAACCAGGGCCGCAAGCGCAAAGGCGCCATAGACACGCGACATGGACTGCAACCAGTGGATGGGCAGGGTTTCGCTGAAGGCGTCGTCATAAACACCACCAAAGGCGAAGTCCCACAGCATCACGCCCACTTCCTTGGGGGAGGGAACCAGCATGGTGCCTGTGGTGCGCACGGCCACATCCCAGGCCAGCAACAACAGCAACGGCAAGACGGCAGGCATCAGCCATTGCGCCATCCAGGCTTTGGCTTTGGAAGGTGGGGGCGCAAGCTCCACGGCAGGTGGCTGCGCCACAACCCCGGCGTTAGATGAAGTGGGCGTGGACATGACAAGAATTCCTAAAACTGGCAAGACAGGACGCAGGCACGCACGGTACGTGCCTGTCTCAATGCATGAAACGCGTTAGCGCTGGGGGTTGAGGTCAGTCACGATGAACTTGCTGTAGTCGGGCAGCTTGCGGATTTGCTTGCGCTCCAGCATCAGCGAGCCGTAGTACTTGCTGCGGGTGATCCAGTCTTCGTCGATCTTCCAGGTCAGCTCCACGTTGTCAGCGGCCAGATTGGCCACATCGGCAGGAAAGCCCAACTTGGCACCGGCCATTTGCACCAGCTCTGCGCGGTTGGCCATGGCATGCTCCGAAGCCTTGCGGTGCACTTCCAGGAACACCTTGACCAATTCGGGATCTTTCTTGGCGGTGTCTGCATGCGTGGTCATCACCATGTTGACCGAGCCTGTCGGCGTGGAATAGGGGTACTCCAACACCTTGCCCACGTTGCGCAGCACGGTGATGGAGGGGCCGGGTTCTGCGCCCACAAAGGCGTCGACATCGCCACGCTCCAAGGCGCCCGCCATTTCGCTGAAGGACACGCGCACCGACTTCACATCTTTGATGGTCATGCCTTCGGCCTTCAAGCGGTCATTGAACACGGCCTCTTGGGTCGAACCGGGCAAGATGCCCACGCGCTTGCCCTTGAGCTCCTGGAAGCTGCCAATGCCGCTGTTCTTGCCCACCACAATGGCCATGCCGCCATTGCAGGTGGGAGCGACGATGACCACGGGCTCGCCCGCAGCTGCGCCCAGCGTGGCAGCAGCCAGACCGTAAGTGCCAAAGTCCACCGATTTGGTCACCACGGCGTTTTTGCCGTCCGTGGGGGTTTCAAACGGCACCACTTCGATCTTGTAGCCAGCAGGGGTGAACTGCTCGTAGAAGTAGGGTGTGATGCCGTGAATCAGCTTGAGCGTGCCCACCTTGATCACCTTGTCTTGGGCATGTGCCAGCGTGGGCGCCGCCATGGACAAAACCAGCGCGGAAGAGGTCAAAGAGGCGAGCAGGAGGCGGCGAGACAGCATGGCAAATCCTTTGTGTGCAAGGGCTGAAAACAAGTTGCCGCGCTTGAATACTTGCTTGTACACAAGCGCTTTTGCTGTTAATCAAGCAATCGGTGTGCCAGCTTATTTCCTGCGTTTTCCGCGCAGCGTGGGTCAATTGAAAAGTTTTTATGCACGATCACATGCTTTTCTGCACCAAGAATGCACGTTTCTTGACGCATACGCACCATGATCACGACAGCTGCGGACAGAGAATGCGGAACCCTCCCACAGACTGCGAAAATGACTTGGGCCTAAGCTTGGATTAATACGTCATTCATACGTCACTCGTTAGGACCACAACAGAAAGGCATGGCATGGCCCAGAAAATTTCTACCGCACTTCTTACCGCTGCCGCAGCAGCCTTCACGCTCGGTGCGCAGGCAGACACGCCCGCGCAGTGGCAGGCACTGACCAGCAATCTGCAGGTCACCATGGAGCAAGCCATCACCAAAGCCACCGAAACCGTGCCTGGCAAGGTCTACGAAATTGAGCTGGACGATGGCGATGGTGCCGGGGTGCGTTATGAAGCCCAGATCCTCACTCCAGCAGGTGACAGCGTGGAAGTGTGGGTGAATGCTGCCAGTGGCCAGGCCAGCCAGCACGAAAATGACGGCAAGGCCAAGCGCAAGGACGTGAAGCGCGCCCAGGAAGCACAAATTGACATCATGCATGCCGTACAGGCGGCCACCGTTCACACTCCAGGCAAAGCCGTGAAGGCCGAACTGGACAGCCACTGGGGCAAGACCACCTATCAAATCGACGTGCTGCAAGCCGATCACACCGTGATGGAAGTGAAGCTGGATGCGGTAGAAGGCAAGGTCATCCGTGCCAAACGCGACTAAAAGCACTCTGCAATGAACAAGGCCAAAGTTTTTGTTATTGCCCTGCTCACGGCCTTGTTAGGTTTTGGCGGTGGCTACTTTTTCTATGCCAACACTGTGGCACGCTATGACGCCACCAGCAGTGTCTGCGTGGCCATGCAGGAGGCCGTGCGTAACCAGATGCTCACACCGCAGCAGGTGCGCACGCTGGGCGTGGTCACCGGCAGCACGCTCAAGCGCAACTACAGCTCGGTGGCGGACAAACTGAGCATTCCCAAAGAGAGCGTGAAGAACGTGTCCGAGCAGTCCATCTGCAGCCAGTTCCTGGTCGGGGTGCACCAGTCACCGTGATCTGGGGTTTGAAAGAACAGGGACAGGCAAGTGCCTCGTTCTTGCTTCGATGCACAAGCCTGGGCTGTTGTCCAGGCTTTTTTCTTGCGCCGCCCGAAGGCTGTGCAGGCCCGCTATAGTGCGCTGCCGCATGTTGGGGATTGTGTTCCATCAACACAAAACAATAGCTTTCAGTGCTTGAATACATTGGTTTTCAGATATTTTTATATTTGAAATCCTTATCAATAAAGCGCAAGCAGCTCCTTTTTTCACACTCTTTATGCCAGCCGCTGCGTGGACTGACTCACTGTTTTCATGAAAACCGCCATCCGTATCGTGGACGTTGATCGGCTCGAAACCTGGAGCAAATACAAACCCGGCATGTGCGACAGCTGTGGTGCCAACTGCTGCACCATGCCGCTGGAAGTGCAGCTCTCCGACCTGGTGCGCCTGGAGCTGGTGGACCAGTTTGAAGTGGACAACGTGGACCACAAACTGATTGCCAAGCGCCTGCTCAAAGCCCGCCTGATCGACCACTACAACCCCAAGCACAACATCTTCACCATGGCCCGCCGGGCCAGTGGCGACTGCAATTTTCTGGATGCGCACACACGCCGCTGCACCGTCTACGAAAAACGCCCCGAGACCTGCCGTCTACACCCCAAGAAAGGGCCCAAACCAGGCTGGTGCGCCTATGGCGACAAGCGCATGCGGTAATGCAAGGGACCAATCTGGCATCCTGCATGCTTGGCAAAAACAAAAAAAGCAGCCGCGAGGCTGCTTTTTCATGTGGATAGCTCCTCGGCGTCAGGACTCTTCGCTCATTTCAATCGCCGGGTCTTCGATCTTGGTGGCCTGGATCTTGTCAATGATCTTGCCATCCATGTCCACCACTTCAAACTCCCACGATTCCCAGACCACTTTGTCGGTCACGGAAGGCAGTTTGCCAGTCAGCAACATCATCATCCCGCTCAAGGTCTGATAGCGGCCCTTTTCTTCTTCAGGCACGGTTCTCAGGCCCAGACGGTCCTTGAGTTCCACAATCGGAATATGGCCATCCAGCAGCCAGCTGCCGTCTTCGCGTTGTACGGCCCAGGCGTCGCTCGGGTCTTCGGTCACGAACTCACCGGTGATGGCTTCCATCAGGTCATGCACAGTCACCAGACCTTGCACGGCGCCGTATTCGTCAATCACAAACGCCATGGGAGCACCGGAATTCTTGAAGTTTTCCAGCAACTCCATGCCCGTGATGGTTTCGGGAATGTACAAAGGCTTTTCAAGCACATCGCCCTGGCGCAGGTCCCGCTGGCCCTTGATGGCCTGCAGCATCCACTGCCGCGCATTCACCACACCCAGCATGTCTTCGAAGTTGCCGTCAATGACGGGGAAGCGCTCGTGGTCGTGCGCTTCAATGATGGCCATGTGCTCTTCGAACGAATCATTCACATCCAGGCAAACCACGTCGGAGCGCGGCACCATCAGCGAGGAGATCTGGCGGTCATCAAGACGGAACAGGTTGCGCACCATGGTGTGCTCGTTCTGCTCGATGGCACCTGAAGTCGTGCCTTCGGCCAGCACAGCGTGAATTTCGTCTTCGGTGACGGCAGACTCCTGGGACTCCTTGATGCCCAGCAGCTTGAGCAGACCCAGGGTCGAGGCTGTCAGCAGCAGCACAAAAGGCTTGGTCAGTTTGGCCAGCAGGTTGATGGGCTTGGCCACCATGCGTGCAATGCTCTCGGGGTTGGTCTGGCCCAGCCGCTTGGGAACCAGTTCACCCACCACGATCGAGATGTAGGTAATCAGCACCACGACCACGGCCGTCGACACGGTGCTGGCGTAGTTGGCAGCCATGCCCATTTCGATCAGCCATACGGACAGCGGTTGCGCCAGCGCAGCCTCACCAAAAATACCGTTAAGCACACCGATGGAGGTGATGCCGATCTGGATGGTGGAAAGAAAGCGCGTAGGGTCTTCGCCGAGCTTGAGCGCTGCAGCTGCGGCGGTATCGCCCTCATCGATCAATTTCTGTAGCCTTGCCTTGCGTGCGGTGACCAACGCGATTTCAGACATGGCGAACACGCCATTGAGGATGATGAGGGCGATAAGTATAGGAATTTCCATGATGGTGTTGAGCGTCCTTTCAAACTCGCTCTATGAAACAAAAACAGCTAGAGATTACTGGATAAAACCAAAGTACAGGCCCAATAGGATGGCAAGTCCTAAAACTACGCGGTAGATCACGAAGAATCCAAAGCCCTTGCTGGAGATCAGGCGCATGAACCATACGATCACAGCATAGCCCACGACAAAGGCGACCAAAGTGGCCACCAGCGTCATCCACCACTGCTCGGTGCTCATGGGATCGCGGTTGAATACCAATTGGTAAACCCCGGACATCAGCACGGCAGGAATGGCCAGCAAAAAGGAAAACCGCGCTGCGGCTTCACGCGTCAGCCCCAGCAGCAAACCTGCAGTAATCGTGCCACCCGAGCGCGACACACCGGGAACCAGGGCCATGGCCTGGGCCAGACCGAGCAGCACCCCGTCTTTCCAGCCCAACTGGCCAATCTGACGCACCTGTGCACCACGCCGCTCCGCCCAGCCCAGGAGCAAACCAAACACGACCAGCATGACAGCCGTCAAGGCCAGGGTCCGGAAAGTGGTTTCAATCCAGTCGCGCAACAGCAGACCCAAAACACAGATGGGGATGGTGCCCAGAATGACCAGCCATGCCAGCTTGGCATCCGGGTGCAGGGACTGGCCCATCGTGCGGTTGCCGATCACGGGCAGGCTACCGACCCAGGCCGTCAGCATGCGCCAAATGTCTTTGCGAAAGTAAATCAGCACCGCCAACTCGGTTCCCAGTTGGGTGATGGCCGTGAATGCAGCACCGGGGTCCGCACCGCCCGGAAGCAAAGGGCCAAGAATGCGCAGGTGTGCGCTGGAGGAGATAGGCAAGAACTCGGTCAAGCCTTGGACCACTCCAAGAATGAGTGCGTCCAGCCAACCAAAAGAGGAATGCATAGGGTCAGAAGTAGGGGATCCGCAAGGGGAAAGCAGAGAGGCAGTGTAGCGCCTGCCTCTCTGGATCGCGCCTTGAACATGCAATACAGACGAGATCACAGTGCAACAAGACGCACAGGCGCCTTTTGCAAGCATTGCTGCGCCTTGGCTTCCGCAAAGCTTGTCCTGATACTTCAGCCATCTAAAAAATTTCGTATTTTTATTTACAAATCAAAAAATCTACTTTTTATTTGATATGAAAAATAACAAATTGAATTTCAGTCGATTGCTTCTGAAGAATTACGTCTTACAGATAAATTCCTTCATGGCATCAAAGATTGGAAAGTAGTTTTTCATATCCTTTTTGCTTTCAGAAAAGGAATTCTGCTAAGCAGCAACCACAGGTGGAGCTACATCGCCTGCAACACAGACATATGTTGTGAAAACCCATGATTCATGCACAAGCTGTGGATAAATTCTTCTG
>JAEYRT010000095.1 GCA_023435325.1 Pseudomonadota bacterium
GACAAGATGGGGCAGAGCCTGGGCACCAGCATCATCGTGGAGAACAAAGGAGGCGGGGGCGGCAGCATCGGGACCGCGCAAGTGGCACGCGCCAAGCCGGACGGCTACACGTTGCTCATGGGCAATATCGGCCCGGTGGCCATCAACTTCAGTCTGTACAAGCAGCTCAGCTACAAGCCCACGGACCTGCGCGGCATCACCAACGTCATCTCCGTACCCAATATCCTGGTGGTGCACCAGGACTCGCCCGTGCGCGACGTGAAAGCGCTCGTTGCACTGGCCAAAACGCGTCAGCTCAACGTGTCCACCTCCGGCGTGGGTCAGTCGCCGCACATGTCTTCTGAAATGTTCCGCCAGAAGGCAGACCTCGACGTCACCCTGGTGCCATTTCCTGGCGCAGCCCCTGCAGTGACGGCACTGCTGGGCCAGCAGGTGGACTACATGATCGACAACCTGCCCAGTTCCATGCCGCACATCAAATCGGGCAAGTTCCGCGCTCTGGCCATCACCAGTGCGCAGCGTTCAAGCCAGCTGCCCGACGTCCCCACCATGACTGAAGCAGGGGTTCCCATGCAGGTCACCGCATGGTTCGGCTTGCTGGCACCTGCTGGCACGCCCGACGCCATCGTGAACAAGGTGCAGCAAGCCGCTAGCCAGGCCATGCAGTCCCCTGAAGTGCGCCAGCGCTTTGCCGATCTGGGCGGCATTCCTGGAGGGGAAACACCTGCGGAATACGACGCCTTCATCGACCAGGAGCGCCGCAACTGGGCGCAGATCGTGAAGGCTTCCGGCATCACGCTGGACTGAAACCTTTGACCGACGCGCAGCCGTGCCTGTCCTTTGAGGGGCTGTCCGGCTGCCGCCTTTTCCCGGTGCATTCGCATGCACCTTTGCCTTTTGCCATGACCCACGAACTCTCCCATTTGCTGAGCCAGACCTTTGGCTCCTACCCCGCACTCATCGCCCAGCAGGCCGCACAGCGCCCCGCACACACTGCTCTGGTGCTTGACGATGCCCAACTGGACTTTGCCACGCTGCACGCGGACATCGACCGCGTGGCCTATAGCTTGCAACGTCAGGGCCTACAACCGGGCGATGTCATTGCCATCTGTGCCAATACCTGCGTGCCCTATGTGCTGGCCTACTTTGGTGCCTTGCGTGCAGGCGTGGTGGTGGCCCCGCTGGCACCTTCTGCCACGGCCGAGCACCTCAGTGCCATGCTGGCCAACTGCGGCGCCAAAATCGTGCTGCGTGATCAGGCCATTGCGCAAGCATGGCCACTGGACACGGATGCAGATGCGCAGGTGCAGTGCATCGCGCTGGATGACGCTCCCGGCGCAGGCATCCCTTGGAGCCAATGGCTGGCCCCCGTGGGCAGCCAGCCCACGCCGGTGGTCCCTCAGCCGGACTGGGCGTTCAACCTCATTTACTCTTCTGGCACCACCGGGGTCCCCAAGGGCATCGTGCAATCCTGGGCCATGCGCTGGGCACACCTGCAGCGTGCCATCCACAACGGTTATGGCCCGGACGCAGTTTCGCTGTGCGCCACTCCGCTGTACTCCAACACCACCCTGGTGGCCGCTCTGCCCACGTTGGCACTGGGCGGCACGCTGGTGCTGATGCGCAAGTTCGATACCGCACGCTATCTGCAGCTGGCAGAGCAGCACCGCGCCACGCACACCATGCTGGTCCCCGTGCAATACCAGCGCCTGATGCGCGAACCACGCTTTGACAGCGCCAATCTGTCTTCGCTGCAAAACAAGTTCTGCACCAGTGCCCCCTTCCATCCGACGCTCAAGGCAGAAGTGCTGCGCCGCTGGCCGGGCAAGCTGATCGAGTACTACGGCATGACGGAAGGCGGTGTGCGCTGCGAGCTGCATTGCCACGCCTTTCCCGACAAGCTGCACACCGTGGGACGTCCCGGCCCAGGCGCCGACATCCGCTTCATCGATGAGCAAGGCAACGAACTGCCCGCCGGTCAGCAGGGCGAAATCGTCGGCCGCTCGGCAGGCATGATGACTGGCTACTACGGTTTGCCCGAGAAAACCCAGGAAGCGCAATGGGTGGACGCACAGGGCCAGCGCTTCATCCGCAGCGGCGATGTGGGCAGTCTGGATGCCGACGGCTTCATCGTCCTGGGGGACCGCAAGAAAGACATGATCATCACCGGCGGCTTCAATGTTTACCCCAGCGACATTGAAAGCGTCCTGCGCCAGCACCCGGACGTGCACGAATGCTCGGTGATCGGCGTGCCTTCCGAACAATGGGGCGAGACGCCCGTGGCTTATGTGGCACTGCACCCGCAAGCCAGCACCTCGCCCGCCGATGTGCAGCAGTGGCTCAACAGCCGCGTGGGAAAGACCCAGCGCGTGGCCGAAGTGCGCCTGATCGAGCAACTGCCGCGCAGCGAAATCGGCAAGGTGCTCAAGCGCGAATTGCGCGAGTTGTATCTGCAAACCAGCAGTGCTCCAGCCCATTGATGGCACACAGCGCTTCGCATCCCTGCATGCGAAGCGCGCACCGAATAAACACACAAGGAGACAAATATGCGTGCTATTTTTCACCGTCGCAAGGCACTGCAAGCTGCCGTACTTGCTGCCTGCAGCCTGGCTGCACCAACAGCTTTCGCTCAGGCCTGGCCCGACAAACCCATACAACTGGTGATTCCTTACCCACCAGGCGGCAGTGCCGATCTGCTGGCGCGCCCCTTGGCTTTGCAATTGCAACAACAACTGGGACAGCCCGTGGTGCTCGAATACAAGCCTGGTGCCGGAGGCTCTGTGGCTTCGCAGTATGTGGCCCGCGCCAAACCTGATGGTTACACCATTCTGATGGTACTGGCAGCCCACGCCATCAACGACAGCCTCTATCCCAAGCTCCCCTACCGCACACGCCAAGACTTCACACCCGTCTCGCTAGTGGCCAATCTGCCCATGATCGTGGCGGCTAGCAAGAAGCTGGAAGCTCGCGATGTGAAGGATCTGATACAGACGGCCAAAGCCAAGTCCGGCGAACTGACGTTTGGCTCTGCAGGCAATGGGAATACCGGTCACTTGGCTGGCGAGTTATTCAGCAGCACGGCCAACGTGCAGATGACCCACGTGCCCTATAAGGGGAGCGCAGGCGTGGTCAACGCCATGTTGGCAGGTGACATCCACCTGACGTTTGACAGCATTTCGACATCCATGCCACATATTCGCAGTGGCAAACTGCATGCCATTGCAGTCACCAGCAGCCAGCGTTCCGCGCTCGCGCCAGAAGTACCTACAGTTCAAGAGCAGGGCCTGCCCCATTTTGAAGTCAACGGCTGGTACGCCATCATTGCGCCTGCACAATTGCCTGCAGACATCACGCAGCGCCTGAGCAGAGAAATTTCCAAGGCTGTAGCCACAACGCAGTTACGCGAGCAAATGGCGGCCGGAGGCTATGAGCCCGTGGGCTCCACACCAGAAGCTCTCCAAGCTCATATCGACAAAGAAATCACACGCTGGGCGGAAGTGGTCAAATCCACTGGTGCACGCATTGACTAATACCGACTCCAGAACTGAAACCATGAGCACCCTTGAAGCTGCTACCCAACTCGACCCCACTCGTTTTGCCGATGCCCCTGCCGGAGTGCTGTTCGGCCTGCCGATGCCCATGGCGCGCGTCATGGCCTTTTGCGGTGAACGCATTGGTGATGACACCGCACAGATCCGCATGGCCTTCCAGGCCGACCACGCCAATAGCCGTGGTGAAGTACACGGTGGCTCCATTGCCACGCTGCTGGACTGCGTGCTGGCTTCCGCGTGCCGCGCGCACGATCCTGAAGCGTATGGGGTGGCCACCATCGATTTGAGCCTGCATTACGTCAGCGCCGGCACGGGGGATCTGATTGCCACGGCCCGCTGCGAACGCCGTGGCCGCTCCATCAGCTTTGCGCGTGGCGAAGTACGCACGCAGGAAGGCACCCTGGTGGCCATGGCAACCGGCTCTTTCAAGCTGATGGCCCGTACCCCTGCGCCGCAGGCCAGCTAAGGCAAGGCATTGAGAGAAACAAGCCCGGCGCTTTCGGGCGCCGTGGCTGTGCGTGCCTGCGCAAGGTCGCGGACTGACATAAGAAAAAATGAGAGCTGCCAACGCTTAAAAACAAATGGTTTGCGATACATAACTATCGCAAACCCATATCTGACAAGCGTTGACAGCTCTACTTTTCAAGCAAGCATCTGCGTTTAGGACGCAGCGCTGGCTGCGCGCTGTTGTGCCCAGGCATGGCGTTGCAGGGTCTGCTGTGCCAAATGCAGTACGGGAGCATCCACCATGCGCCCATCCAGCACACAGACACCGCCCTGGGCCGCCTGCATCGCAGCTTGTACTTGCTGCGCCCGCGCCACGGCCTCTGCGGTCGGCGCAAACACCGCATGTACAGGTGCCACCTGCCCAGGGTGAATGCACAATTTGGCCCCAAAACCCTGGCGCTGCGCACGCTGCGTGTCTCGCGTGATGCGATCGATATCGCCAGTGCTCAGCGTCACACCATCCACAGGCTGTGCCAGTTTGGCGCGACGCGAGGCCAAGACCAAGGCCGTGCGCACGGCAATCAGTTCTTCTTCCTCACTGCCGCACTGCATGCCGGCATCCACTTGAAAGTCCAGATGCCCGAACGCCAGGCGCGCCACCTGGGGTGCGCGTGCCAATTCGTTGGCACCGTCCAGGCCTGCAATCGATTCAATCAAGGGCAGCACCGCGCAGCCGGGGCCCGCCGCCTGCACGATATGCGCCACCGTGGCCGCGTTGTCGGCCTTGGCCAGCACGACGCCAGCCACTCCGTATTGCTGCACCAACTGTGCCAGCACCTGCACATCTTGCGCATGCCACGCCGTATCGGCAGCATTGATGCGCACCAGCAGGCGTTCACATTGCGCCCGCGACAGTTGCGCACACGCAGTCAGCAACGCGGCGCGGGCCGCATCCTTGTCCGCGGGTGCCACGGCGTCTTCCCAGTCGGCAATCACCATGTCGGCGCCCGATTGCAGCGCTTTGGGCAAGCGCTCTGGGCGCGTGGCGGGAACAAACAAAAAGGAGCAGGCTTGCTCGATGAGTGAGGACATGGTGTTTCTTGCGAGTTGTGCCAAAGAACAAGGGGATTACTGCACCAGTTTTCCGACCCGGCCCCACTGCGCCACCTGCCACACATGGGCAATGCTGCGCTGCGCCTGTTCGGCCGTGAGGTCGCTGCCATAGGCGGCCAGACGCTGCGCCTTATCCGTCAGCTCCGTGCGCGACAAGGTGTTGCCGGGGTCGCCCTTGGGTTCGTCCACACGGCCATTGAGGCTGCGGCCATCGTTGGTTTCCACGGTCACCTTGCCAATCCAGCGCTGGGGATAGGCGCCATCCACCTCGGGGTCCAGCACCATGTGCACCTTTTCGCGGAATGCCACGGTGTCAGGCGCCAGGAAATCGCTGTCGAACTCGTTCAAACCGGCAAAACCGAAGCGGGCAGCCAGCGCCAGCACCGTGCCCATGGAGAACTTGCTCTGGTGCACGGTGCTGGGGTTCACCACCGGGCCCAGCACATCAATGGCCCCCTGGTGCACAAAGCAGGTCACCTTGGCAATGTCCGCAGGCTGCAGGCCGTGCTGCTGCATCACTTGCAGCAAGGCATCGGCGGCAGGGTGGGTGTGGCGGCAGGATGCATGCCACTTGAAGCTGGTTTCCGGTGTCGCCCAACGGGTGCCCAGACCATCGGTCAGCTTGGCAGGATCGGCATCCGTGCTCATGCCGGCGGCCAGGCCCTGAGGGCCGGTAAAGATGTCTTGCGCGCCCGTAAAGCCATCCTTGGCCAGATAAGCCGCCATCAAGCCCGCTGCGGCAGCATGGGCTGTGTGCAATTGCTTGCTGTCGGCGGCGGTGCGCAGGAATTCCCATAAACCCGCCGCCTGTGTGCCGGCAGACCCCAGCGCATGCTGCATCTGCATAGGCGTCAACCCCAGCAGATTGCCCACCGCGGCTGCTGCCGCCAAGGTGCCGGCCGTGCCTGTCGTGTGGAAGATGCGATAGTGGCTGCGTCCCAGAAACTCGCCAACGCGGATGCCGACCTCGTAACCCGCCACGCAAGCCGCCATCAGCTGGGCTCCGCTGGCGCCAATGCTCTGCGCCACGGCCACCGCGGGCGGGAACACGACAGCAGCGGGGTGGAACACCGAACCATTGTGCACATCGTCCTGCTCTGCCACGTGCGATGCCGCTGCGTTGGCCAGCGCCGCCATCATCGGGGATGTGGTGGTGCTTTGGCCGATGATTTCGCAGGGGCCGGATGCAGGCCCCTGGGACAGCGCGAACTTCGCAATGCTTTGCACAGGACGTGCACTTTGCCCGGCCAGCACCGAGCCAAACCAGTCCACCCACAGGTCCTCCGCCTTTCGCTGCACGGACTCGGGCACATCGCTCCATTGCAAATTGGCCGCAAACTGCGCCAAAGGATGAACTGCCACTTGCTCTTCTTGCTTCATATCTCTCTCCAACACCTGGTTTGCGTTTCCACCGCTGTCGCTGTGTTTCATGCACTGGCTGCCTGCAAGGCAGCGATCTGTTCGGCACTCCAGCCCAGCTCGGCCAGGATGCTGGCGTTGTGCTGGCCCACGGCAGGCACCGGATCCATGCGATAGTCGAATGCGCCATTCGCGCCGGGTGGCAGCAGGGCCGGCACCGCCCCTTGGGGGGTCTGCACGGTGCACCAGCGATTGCGCGCCTTGAGCTGGGGGTGCTCCCACAAGTCCTGCATGCCATTGACCCGCGCGTTGGCAATGCCGGCAGCGTCCAGTCGCTCCACCACCTGCGCCGCCTTCAACGTGGCAAAGGTGTCCACAATCAGCTGCTGGAGTTCCTCACGGTTGGCATTGCGCTGGGCATTGCTGTTAAAGCGCGCATCGGTCGCCACTTCGGGGCGCTGCAGCACCTGCTCGCAAAACACCTTCCACTCGCGCTCGTTCTGCAGGCCCAG
>JAEYRT010000121.1 GCA_023435325.1 Pseudomonadota bacterium
CGCGTGCAAACCTTGACCGATATCAGCGAGCTGCGCACCAATTTGGGGGATCTGCAACTGGCAGAAAAAAATGCCCTCATCAATGCGGCCAACAGCGCTATGACCGAAGAAATGCAGGGGCGTTGGCAAACCACGCTGAACAGCATCAAGGAACGCGCCCAGATGCTGCACATGCTGCAGCCCGATGGCTCGGAATATGCCCAGAAACTTCACGTGGTGCACACCTCTTTGGAGCGCTACGGCAGCGATCTGACCCCTCTGATGGAGGAAATCCAGCGCGGCCAGCTCAGCCCCGGAGAGAGTGCGGAGCAGGCGGAGTCTGTGCGCACCGCCATCCATGATGCGGACGCCTTGCTGGGCGCTGCCATCATGCAGGCCCAGTCCGAACTCGACAACGCACGCGGCGCGATTGCCGCACAAGCCATGCAGATGAAGCAGCTGATTGCAGCAGTGGTGCTCGCCGCCATGGCCGTCATGTTGCCCATCACGTTTTTCAGCGTGCGCACCATCATGCGCTCACTGCAGGTGGCACGTGACATGGCGCAGCGCGTGGCAGCCGGTGATTTGTCGCAGGATATGGTGCCAGCCAACCGCGATGAAGTGGGACAGCTCGTGCAGTCCATGGCAGAAATGCAAAACGCCTTGCGCAGCCTGGTCGCCCAGGTACAGACTGCGGCCGGCCAGGTCTCGACCGCCAGCGCGGAAATTGCCAGTGGCAACCACCATTTGAGTGACCGCACCGAAGGCACTGCCACCCATCTGCAAACCACGGCAGGTGCCATGGATGAACTGAGCCAGGGGGTGCAGCACAACGCACAGTCCAGTGAAGTCGCTCACCAGCAGGCCCAGACCGCGACCTCCGTGGCGCAGCGGGGCAAGCAGGTGACGGCAGACGTCGTACACACCATGACGCAGATTGCGCACAGCTCCGAACGCATCGCACAAATCATTGGCGTGATCGATGGCATTGCCTTTCAGACCAATATCCTGGCGCTCAATGCTGCCGTGGAAGCTGCGCGCGCCGGAGAACAAGGGCGTGGTTTTGCCGTGGTGGCCAACGAAGTGCGCGCACTGGCCAGTCGCAGTGCCGATGCAGCCAAGGAAATCAAGGAGCTGATCAGTGCGTCCACCGCGTGTGTGGACACCGGGGCCGCCTTGGTGCAGCAAGCTGGCAGCACCATGGACGAAATTGTCAACAACGTGGATCGCGTGGCCCATGTGATTGCCGCCATCACCGAAGCAGCCCATGTACAACACCGCCAGATCGAAGCCGTCATGCGCTCGGTGGGCGAGCTGGAAGAGATGACCCAGCAAAATGCAGCCCTGGTCGAACAATCAGGTGCGGCCTCCTCTTCGCTGCATGAACAGGCATGTTTGCTGGACAAGGCTGTCAAGCAGTTCAGCATGCCGGGAATGGTGGCAAGCACAGAGACAGAGGTTGCACCGCAGCTTGCCAACGCAGAAACACCGGACAAGAGCAAACCAAGCACCAGCTTCCTGCCTGCAGCCCTGCCCTTTTCCGCGTAAACACCAAGAATGCTCCCAGCGCTTATCTCACCTGCGTTGGGAGCTATGAATTTTTATTTGGGACGCAACACCAAAATATCGTCGCGTATCAGCACCTCAAACTGGCGTAGAAAGTTTTGCCCCAGCAAAGCGTCTTGGTCTGAACTGCCGGTATAGCCCGTTCCTACCGTCATATTGCGCGCTTGCAGCGGCCCGACCGTGATACTGTGCGCCCGCACCAGACGGCCCATGCGGGTGCCGTTGGCCGTGCGAAACTGCACGGCTTCTCCACCTTCCAGACCGGCTTGCGCCGCCAGGGCATCGGTCACGGCAATGGAACTGGCACCCGTATCCACCAGAAAGCGCACAGGCTGACCGTTGACACTGCCTTCCACATAAAAGTGGCCATCCCTGTGGCGTTGCAGCTGCAGGCTCCCGTCAGCCGCCACGATGGAAGCCGATGGCTGCAGAAAATGGTCCATGGCCAAGTACATCACCCCCAGCACCGCCACCCAAAACACGGCCATTGCGGCATGCATGCGCCACAGTGAGCGGCGCGCTACGTTGTGATTCACACAGCTCCGTTCTCTTCAGGTGCAGACGCTAGCAATCTAGCGCACCAAAATGCCGGGCGATTGCTGCAATTGCCGAGGGTGCAAGGTCATCGGCCTGCACGCTTTTGCGCGTCGCCCACTGTTCAAAATGCCTGGATTGCGAGCGCTCATACTGCGGGTCATAGTGCAACGCCATCAACTCGGCAAACAGGGCTGGCAACTGGCCTTCGCGTGCCCATGCCTGCCAGCGTGCAATGGTTTCGTTGCCTTGAATCTCTTTCAGATAACCCAGGCGCTCACACAGCTTGTCGACGTGATCTCCCAGATAGGCATAGTCACGCAGCAGATATTCCAGACGCGCTTGCGTCGTGGCCTTGACCTCCAGCACGGGTGCTTTGCGCATGTATTGCACCAGCGACAGTGGCAAAGCCACACGTCCGATCTTTGGACTCTCGCCCTCTATATAGACCGGACGATGCAAGTCCAGAGCCTGCAACTCTTGCACCAGCAGCGTGTCAAAGTGCTTCTGACTGGGTTGCGCTATGCCCGGCAAGCCCCCCAGCAGGGACCCTTTGTGCCGCGCGATACCTTCGAGGTCCACCACCTGATGCCCCTGTTCCTGCAGCGCATGCAGCACCCGTGTCTTGGCGCTGCCCGTGGCTCCGCACAGCACACGCAGTTGAAGCTGGGGCACGATGGCTTCAATCTGCGCCATCACATGGTGCCGGAAAGCCTTGTATCCCCCGGCCAGTTGCTGAGCGTCCCAGCCTACGAGGCGCAGCCATGTCACCATGGAGCCACTGCGCAATCCACCGCGCCAGCAATAGACCACGGGTTTCCAGCTGGCGGGTTTGTCCGCAAATTTTTCCTGCAAATGCCTAGACAGATTGGCAGCCACCATGGCAGCCCCCACGCGTTTGGCCTCAAACGGGCTGACCTGCTTGTACAGCGTGCCGACGATGACACGCTCTTCATTGCTCAACACCGGGCAATTGACGGCTCCGGGTATATGGTCTAACTCAAACTCGGCAGGCGTGCGCGCATCAATGACGGTGTCGAACTGCGCAATATCTGGAACACGTATGGGTTGGCGATGGGACATCTCTGACTAACACTGGGCGGGCACAAGGCTCAACAACGATCCGGCTTTCACCAGAACCACTCGATAAGGCATGGGTCGAGCCTCGACACACCTGCATAAGCAATACAGCACCTCTTCGCAAGAACGCTATTGTCGGCCCTGCGGGCATCGCTTGCACAGACAGCCGGATCATCCGCACACCAGCCACCGCCTTGGATATCCCGGGGTTTCCACATATGTATATGCGATTGCAATCTATGCAACCATGTGCATACATTCCCCGGCTTGAGGCGTCGGGTTATGGCAAGGGGCAGGTCTTGTATGAGACACATAACTAGAATCCTGCCTACAAGCGTCAAGTTTAAAAAAAGGTAACCCCATGGTGCAATTCTCCAGACGCCAGTTCATGAAAGTGACTGGTTCGAGTCTGGCGGCATCCAGCTTGGCGGTAATGGGCTTCTCGCCCACTGCTGCTTTGGCTGAAGTTCGCCAGTTCAAGCTGGCAGCTGCCACAGTGACACGTCAAACGTGTACTTACTGCTCGGTCGGCTGCGGCATTTTGATGTATTCGTACAGCGACGGCGTGAAGAACGCCAAGATGTCCGTGATGCACGTTGAAGGTGATCCCGATCACCCAGTGAATCGCGGCACACTGTGCCCCAAGGGCGCTTCGCTGCTGGACTTCGTCCACAGCCCCAACCGCCTGCAATACCCCGAATACCGTGCTCCTGGCTCCAACGAGTGGAAGCGCTTGTCTTGGGACGAAGCTCTGGACCGTATCGCGAAGCTTCTGAAGGAAGACCGCGACGCCAACTTCGTTGAGAAGAATGAAAAGGGCCAGACGGTAAACCGCTGGCTCACCACCGGCATGCTGGCCGCCTCGGCCTCCAGCAACGAAGCCGGTTACGTCACACACAAAGTAGCCCGTTCCTGGGGTCTGCTGGCGCTCGATAACCAAGCACGTGTCTGACACGGCCCAACGGTGGCAGGTCTTGCCCCAACATTTGGCCGTGGCGCTATGACAAATCACTGGGTTGACATCAAGAATGCTGATGTCATCCTGATCATGGGCGGTAACGCTGCTGAAGCGCACCCCTGTGGTTTCAAGTGGGTCACTGACGCGAAGGAGCACAACGGTGCACACTTCATGGTGGTCGATCCCCGCTTCAACCGATCTGCTTCGGTAGCCGATTTCTATGCCCCTATTCGTTCGGGCTCGGACATCGTCTTCCTGGGCGGCATCATCAATTACTTGTTGACCAACGACAAGATCCACCACGAATACGTGAAGAACTACACAGACTTCTCGTTCATCGTGCGTGAGGACTTTGCGTTCGACGAAGGCATCTTCTCGGGCTACAACCCCGAAACCCGCACTTACGACAAATCGTCGTGGGACTACGAGCTGGGCGAAGATGGCTTTGTGAAGGTTGACCCCACACTGCAGCACCCTCGTTGCGTGTACCAGTGGCTCAAGCGCCACTACGCCTCTTACACCCCTGAAAAGGTGGAAAGCGTGTGCGGTACGCCCAAGGAGAAATTCCTGCACGTGGCAGAAAAATTTGCCTCGACTGCCGAAGCAGGCCGTGTGGCCACCATCATGTACGCCCTGGGCTGGACACAGCACACCACCGGCGCACAGATGCTGCGTGCTGGCGCCATGATTCAGCTGCTGTGCGGCAACATTGGTGTGGCTGGCGGTGGCATGAACGCGTTGCGCGGTCACTCCAACATTCAAGGTCTGACAGACCTGGGTATCTTGTCCGCTTCGTTGCCGGGTTACCTGTCGCTTCCCAACGAAAACGAGCAAGAGTACGAGAAGTACATCGCGACTCGCACACCCAAGCTGCTGCGTCCTGGCCAGATGAACTACTGGCAGAACACGCCCAAGTTCCACGTCAGCCTGATGAAGGCATGGTGGGGCCCTGCTGCGACTGCCGAAAACAACTGGGCTTACGACTATCTGCCCAAGTTGGACAAGCAGTACGACATGCTGCAAATCACCGACATGATGGTGCAAGGCAAGGTCAATGGCTACATTGCCCAAGGCTTTAACCCATTGGCAGCTTTGGCCAACTCGAACAACGTTCGCGAAGGCCTGAAGAAGCTGAAGTTCCTGGTGGTCATGGATCCGCTGGTCACAGAAACCTCCGAGTTCTGGAAGAACCACGGCGAATTCAACGACGTGGACACTGCTTCCATCCAAACCGAAGTGTTCCGCCTGCCCACCACCTGCTTTGCAGAAGAAGACGGTGCGGTGGTGAGCTCTTCGCGCGTGCTGCAATGGCACTGGAAGGCTGCCGACGCTCCAGGCGAAGCCCGTACTGACATTGCCATCATGTCCGGCCTGCATCTGCGTCTGAAGAAGTTGTACGAGACGCAAGGCGGCAAGTTCCCTGAACCTATCGTTAACCTGTGGTGGCCTTACGCACACGCAGCACACCCCACTTCCGAGGAAATCGCCAAGGAATACAACGGTCGTGCGCTGACAGACGTCAAGGATGCCAACGGCAACGTGATCCGCAAGGCGGGCGAACAACTGTCGGGCTTTGGCGAACTGCGTGATGACGGCACCACCGTATGTGGCTGCTGGATTTGGGCCGGCTGCTGGACTTCGTCGGGCAACCAAATGGCACGCCGCGACAACAGCGACCCCACCGGCATTGGCAATACGCTGAACTGGGCGTGGGCATGGCCTGCCAACCGTCGTGTGCTGTACAACCGTGCATCCGCCGACCGCCAGGGCAAGCCTTTCAACCCCAACCGCGTGCTGATCCAGTGGAACGGCAGCCGCTGGGTAGGCGCGGACGTTCCAGATGTGGGGCCGACTCTGAATCCAGAGGCGATCAACCCCTTCATCATGAACCCCGAAGGTGTGGCTCGCTTCTTTGCTCGCAAGGGCATGAACGAAGGCCCATTCCCCACGCACTACGAGGCATTTGACAACCCTCTGGGCTACAACCCCATGTACCCCGAGAACAAGCTGGCTGTCATCAACCCCGCTGCGCGCATTCTGGAATCCACCAAGGGCACAGCTGGTGATCCGAAGGAATACCCACATGTGGGTACGACTTACCGCCTGACCGAGCACTTCCACTACTGGACCAAGCACGTTCAGCTGAACAACATCGTTCAGCCCGAGCAGTTTGTGGAAATTGGTGAAGCGCTGGCCAAGGAGTTAGGCATCGAGACTGGTCAAAAGGTCAAAGTGTCGTCTGCTCGTGGCTTCGTCAAGGCTGCGGCTGTGGTGACCAAGCGCATCAAGCCCATGCAAATTGACGGCAAGACCATCCACCACGTGGGCGTTCCGATCCACTGGGGTTTCTCGTCAACAGGTCGCAAGGGCTATCTGGCGAACAACCTGACAGCGTCGATTGGTGACGGCAACAGCAATACCCCCGAGTCCAAGACCTTCCTGGTCAAGGTCGAGAAGGCATAAGGAGGAATAGCTGATGTCTTCAACCATGTCCCTCGATATCAAGCGCCGCTCGGCAACCACCACACCTGCGCCCAGCCAACGCGAAGCGTATAGCGGTGAAGTTGCCAAGCTGATTGACGTCTCCAAATGCATTGGCTGCAAGGCTTGCCAAACAGCATGCATGGAGTGGAACGACCTGCGTGACGAAGTCGGTACGGCTGCTGCCGGTGTGTATGACAACCCCACGGACCTCACGGCCGATTCCTGGACTGTCATGCGCTTTGCCGAGTATGAAAACGAAGCCACAGGCAATCTGGAATGGCTGATCCGCAAGGACGGCTGTATGCACTGTGAAGACCCAGGCTGCTTGAAGGCCTGTCCATCGCCTGGCGCGATCGTGCAGTACGCCAACGGCATCGTGGACTTCCAGCAAGACCAGTGCGTGGGCTGCGGTTACTGCGTGACCGGTTGCCCATTCAACATTCCACGCATCTCCAAGAAGGACA
>JAEYRT010000154.1 GCA_023435325.1 Pseudomonadota bacterium
CCCTGTTTGTGGGCCAGCTCCACGGTCTCATCCATGTAGCGCTTCACGCCGGGGTAACGCTGGAAGTATTTGTCGATGTAGGCAGCCGCAGCCTTGGTTTCGATGCCCAGGTTCTTGGCCAGGCCAAAGCTGCTCATGCCGTAAATCAGGCCGAAGTTGATGACCTTGGCGTAGCGACGCTGTTCGCTGCTGACCTGCTCCAGTGGCACACCGAACACTTCGGCCGCCGTGGCGCGGTGCACGTCCAGGCCGTTCCTGAACGCATGCAGCAGTGCCTCATCCCCTGAGAGGTGGGCCATGATGCGCAGCTCGATCTGTGAATAGTCAGCGCTCGCAATCAGGCGGCCTTCGGGCGCGACAAAGGCTTCGCGGATACGCCGGCCTTCGGCGGTGCGCACGGGAATGTTCTGCAAGTTGGGCTCGTTGCTCGACAGGCGCCCCGTCACCGCCACAGCCTGGGCATAGTGCGTATGCACACGCCCTGTGCGCGGCAGCGCCATTTGCGCCAGCTTGTCGGTGTAGGTGCCTTTGAGCTTGGAGAGGGAGCGGTGCTCCAGAATCTTGGCCGGCAGCGGGTAGTTCTCGGCCAGTTTTTCCAGCACCTCTTCGTCCGTGCTGCGTGCGCCGGTCGCCGTCTTTTTCACCACGGGCAGGCCGAGCTTGTCGAAGAAGATTTCTCCCAGTTGCTTGGGTGACGACAGGTTGAAGGGCTGGCCTGCAATCTCATACGCCTCGTTTTCGAGCTGCAAAATGCGTGCGCCCAGATCGTTGCTCTGGCGCGCCAGCTCACCGGCGTCGATGCGCACACCGTTGCGTTCGATGCGGAACAGGGCTTCGCTGGTGGCAATCTCCAGCTCGTAAATATGACGCAGCTTGGCATCTGCCTCGATCTGCGGCCACAGCACGTGGTGCACGTCCAGCGTCTGGTCCGAGTCTTCGCAGGAATAGGCCGCCGCCTTGTCCACGGGCACGTGCGCAAACGGAATCTGGTTCTTGCCCTTGCCACACAAATCTTCGTAGCTGGTGCCCGTGCGGTTCACATGGCGCAGTGCCAGGCTGGTGAGGTTGTGCGGGCGATGCACTTCCAGCACATAGGACTGCAGCATGGTGTCGTGCGCATAGCCGCGCACGGTGATGCCGTGGTTGGCAAACACGTGCTGGTCATACTTCACGTGCTGACCCAGCTTTTTCTTGCTGGCATCCTCCAGCCAGGGCTTGAGCTGTGCCAGCACCCAATCCATGGGCAGCTGCTGGGGCACATCCATGCCTTCGTGGCGCAGCGGGATATAGGCTGCCTCTCCCGGCTGCACGCTAAGAGAAATGCCCACGATCTGCGCGCGCATTTCATCGAGCGAATCGGTTTCAGTGTCAATGGCCGTCAACGGTGCGTGCTGGATTTTTTCCAACCAGCTGTGCAACTGCGCTTCGGTCAGCACGGTGGTGTAGAGCACTTCGCGCTGTTGAGCCTCCACGGCTGCCTGAGTGGCCGCAGCATCATCGGCGTCAAACATGTCGCCTTGCGCCGAGGCAGCCTTGGCGCCACCCTGAACCGCGGCGGCTTCCCCGGCACCGCTGCTGCCCAGCACACGGGCCAGGCCCTTGAAGCCGTATTTTTCGTAAAAAGGCAGCAGCTTGGCAGTATCGGGCTCGTCCAGTGTGATGTCGTCGAATGCAGGCAAGCCAGGAATGTGGTCAACCAGATCACAGTCGGTTTTCATGGTGACCAGTTGGCGGCTCAACGCCAGCTGCCCCGAAGCCATGGCTGCGCGCAAGTTGTTGCCCGCCACGCCTTTGATGGCATCGGCATTGGCCATCAAGTTGTCCAACGAGCCATACTCCTCCAGCCATTTGGCCGCCGTCTTGGGGCCTACCTTGCTCACGCCAGGCACGTTGTCCACGGTATCGCCAATCAGTGCCTGGTAATCGATCATCTTCTCCGGCGGCACACCAAATTCGGCCTGTACGCCCGCCACGTCCCGGCGCTTGCCACTCATGGTGTCGATGATGGTGATGCGCTCGTTCACCAGTTGCGACAAGTCCTTGTCGCCGCTGGAGATGATCACCTGCATGCCCTGAGCAGCCGCCATGTGGGCCAGGGTGGCAATCACGTCATCGGCTTCCACGCCGGGCACGGCCACCACCTTCCAGCCCAGCAGGTCAACCACGGTGTGGATGGGCTCGATCTGGGTGCGCAAATCGTCGGGCATGGGCGAGCGCGTGGCCTTGTATTCGGTGTACAGGCTGTCGCGGAAGGTCGGGCCTGACGTGTCAAACACGCACACGGCATAGTCCGTGGGCACGTCGCGGCGCAGCGACTGCATCATGTTGACCATGCCGCGGATGGCACCTGTGGCCGGGCTGCTTGGGTCGCCCGGAACCGCCCGCAGATCGGGCATGGCATGGTAGGCGCGGTACAGATAGCTGGAGCCGTCGACCAGCACCAATGTCTTGGAATTGCTCATAGCGGCCAATTGTGCCTGCGGCACGGGCCATCGGAAATCGGCATGGTCTTACCGATTCCTGCAACGATCGGCAGCTCCCAGGAAGGCAACAGAAACTACAATCACGCCATGCGCGCAGCCACCATCCTCATCACCACCCTCCTGTCCGCCGCCCCTGCGCTGGCACAGGACGGCGGTCAAAATACACCCCAACGCCCTAACCAGGGTACCGAGCAGCTACAAAACCAAGAGCAGCTCAATGACCGCAGCAGCCAGCGTATCGAACGCATCCGGCACGAAGATGCAGGCAGCCGCGTGGATGAGCTGCGCGTGGGCGGTGAAACCAAGCACATCAATGTGCAGCCCAAGGTTGGCAATCTGCCTGCCTACGAAGTGCAACCCGGCAAGGTTGAAGATGCGGACGGCACCAATGGCCGCCGTGTCTGGCGCGCGCTGCAATTCTGAATTCCCACCAACACCGGCCTGCTGTGGCAATTCCACCACGGCAGGTTTTTGCTTTTTGACTGCCTGAGCAATGGCCGTTTTTACCGAAGTCTCCGACAAAGACGCGCGCGAACTGTTGCGCCGCGTGCCCCTAGGCCAGCTGACCGAATTGCGCGGCATCCAAGGTGGCATTGAGAACACCAATTACTTTCTGACCACCGATCAGGGAGAGTGGGTGCTCACGCTATTCGAGCGCCTCAGCGCTGAGCAGCTGCCGTTTTACCTGCACCTGATGAAACACCTGGCGCACAAAGGCATTCCTGTGCCCGATCCACAGGCCGATGCCAAGACGGGGGACATCCTGCACAAGGTCTGCGGCAAGCCCGCCGCCATCGTGCAGAAGCTGCGCGGCAAAAGCCAGCTGCAGCCCCAGCCTGTGCATTGCGCGGCCGTGGGCGACATGCTGGCCAGAATGCATCTGGCAGGTCGCGACTACGACCGCATCCAGCCCAATCTGCGCGGTCTGCCCTGGTGGAATGCGACCGTGCCCACCGTGGTGCCTCATCTGGATCAGGCGCAGGCCGACCTGCTGCAGGCCGAGCTGGCTTTCCAGAACCACACGGCCGCCTCCAGCGCCTACCAGGCCCTGCCACGCGGCCCGGTGCACGCGGATCTGTTTCGCGACAACGTGATGTTTGACGGCGAGGCGCTGACGGGATTTTTCGACTTTTACTTTGCAGGCTGCGACACCTTTCTGTTCGATCTGTGCGTGTGCCTGAACGACTGGTGCATTGACCACACCAGCGGCGCGCACGATGCAGCCAAGGCGCAGGCCATGATTGACGCCTACCAAGCTGTGCGCCCGCTCGAAGCAGCCGAGCGCCAGCTGTTCAACGCCATGCTGCGTGCCGGGGCGCTGCGCTTCTGGATTTCGCGCCTGTGGGATTTTTATCTGCCGCGCGAAGCCGCCATGCTGGTGCCGCACGACCCCACCCACTTTGAGCGTGTGCTGCGCCAGCGTCTGGCGCATCCGGTGTCGCTGATGGAAACGGTCTGAGCGTTTTGCAAAAACAAAAAGAGAGCTGTCAGCGTCTACTCTGCCTTGGTTTCAGTATCAAAAAATACTGAAATCCATACAGTACAAACGCTGGCAGCTCTTCTTCTTACAACTCCCCCGGGGGCTCGCAGCCTCGCGACCCACCGGGAAGAGACTGTGGCGCTTATTCCCCGATGCGCCCGCCATCCTGGCGCTGAATTACCACCGTGGCCGAGCGTGGGCGTACCTTGCCAGAGGGCACTGCCGTAGCATCACCCGTACCGTAAGCTGGCCAGTTCACAGGGTGCTGGATGTTCAGGAAGACGGTGGTGTAGTCCGGCGTGAAAGCAAAGCCCGTGACTTCCGCCTCGTTGGGGCCGACAAAGAAGCGGCGCAGATCGCCCTGGTTGCCCTGGTGGATGGCTGGGCCAGTGCCGGTACTGTCCTTCAGTGCCCCGGGAATCACGGCCAGCATCTGGTCGTTGGTGGCCTTGGCCACTGCATTTTTGCGACCGCCATCGATGCCGTTGTCCGTTTGAATCCACAAAATGCCGCGGTTGTCGAACGCCAAACCATCGGGGCTGGCCAGCTGGTTGAGCTCGGTCAGGCCGGAGCGGTTGGTGTTCGCATCTGCACCTGCATCCGAGCCAAACACGAAAATGTCCCATTGGAACTGGTTGGAGTTCACATCGTCATGCCAGCGGATGATGTGGCCGTTGACATTGTTCAGACGTGGGTTGGCCGGATTGGTGCCTTTGTCTGCCTTGCGGCTGGTGTTGTTGGTCAGCGTCAGGTACACATCGCCATTAGTGGGGTGCACAGCGGTCCATTCGGGGCGATCCATAGGCGTCGCACCCACAAAGTCGGCCGCACCACGGGTGTTGATCAGAATGTCGGCCATGGTGGCGAACTGATCGCCCAGCTTGCCGCCGTTCTTCCCGGGTGTCGAAGGCAACAGGGGCAACCATTCGCCCTTGCCGTTTTCGTCAAAGCGTGCAACGTACAGCGTGCCCTGATCCAGGTATTTGCTGCCCACGGCCAGACGGTCGCTGCGCTTGGCATCGGCCGGGTCCCACTTGGCATCCGAGACATAGCGGTACAGGTATTCAAAGCGCGAATCGTCACCGCTGTAGAAAGCCAGGGGCTGGCCTGCCACGGGGTTGCCATAGGCCGCGCCCTCGTGAGCGAAGCGGCCCATGGAGGTGCGCTTGATGGGCGTGCTGCGGGGATCGAAGGGGTCGATTTCCACCAGATAGCCAAAACCGTTGATCTCATTGCGCCAGTCATGCAGTGCGCTGGCACCCTTGGGTGTGATGTTGAAGCGTGCAAATTCCCCGTCCACTTCGGAAGCATCGCCCGCTGCGGTTTCCCACTGGTAGCGCCCCTTGCTGCCCACACCCATGCGTTTTTGATGCGCGGGCAATTGCGCCGCTGGGGTGGCGTTGGCAAAGATGAAGGCCCAGTTTTCTTCCGCAGCAATATAGGTGCCCCACGGGGTGGTGCCATTACCGCAATTGTTGTTGGTGCCGCGCACCATGCTGCCGTCTTTCGAGTAGGGAGTCTTGACCCAGTCGGTCTTGGCTACAGGGCCAGCCAGTGCCATGGGGGTGGCCGAAGTCAGGCGACGGTTGTAGCGGGAATTCTTCACGATATCCCAGCCATTGCTGCCCTTGCGGATGTGCATGACCGCCACGCCATGGGCATTGATTTCCTTGCGCACTTCTTCGGCTGGGCGCTTCTGGCCTGCTCCGGTACCTGTAGGGCCGTTGGGGTGTAGCGCCTTTTCGTCGATGTATTCGTGGTTGACCACCAGCAGCCCTTCGGTGGAGCTGCCATTCAGTGGGAAGTAGTGCATGCCATCGTGGTGCATACCGGTGGCGTTCAGCTGATCCTGCGAGGTGTTGCTGCCATCGCTTTTCCACGCAGCAGCTTGATCATTGAGCGGCGTGCCCCATGCGCCCAGCACATGGGCCACATAACCGGCGGGCACGACGCAGGCATCGGTCATGGAATTGGGCAGCGAGGCAAAACCCAGCTTGGGTTGCTGCGGAGCCGGACGTGTACCCTCTCGTGCCGTGCTACATCCTGCCAGCATGCCGCCGGAGAACACGGCCAGGGCAGCCCCCAGACCGCTGCGGGTCAGCGTACGGCGCGACAGATGGGCCTCCAAAATAGCGCTGAAAGGCAGGTTGTCTGACGAATTACGCACAATTTTGTCGGTGATCTGTTTACTCATGGATCTCTTTGTATGAACGCTTGATGAAAGCAAAAAAGGTGACGGGGCACCAGGCACGGCGACTCTAAAGACGCTTTGTGACAGTTTGAAAAAGCCAAACATGCCACCCCGACATTCATCACGCTTACACACAAAACAGCTTGAGCACAGGGTTCGCAGCAAGGCGGCTGCGCACAGTGCTCACACTCAGGTACAGTCTCTTGCCAGACAGGCGGTCCACACCGCCTGCAAAGCATTGGCTACCTCCTCGAACATGAAACTACATATCGTTCCTGCCAAAACCGGCCTGCAATGGGTCAAGCTTGGCGTGCAAACCTTCTGGCATCAGCCCATGGCGCTGACTGCCTTGCTTTTTCTGAGCATGGCTGCCGTCTCCATCATTGGCATATTCCCCATCATCGGCCCCTATCTGGCCCTGGTGCTCATGCCTACCGTCTTCCTGGTCATGATGCTGGGGGCAGCCGAGGCCCACCAAGACCGTGTCCCCCGTCCCAGCTTGATCCTCGCCCCTTTCAAGGCAGGCAAGCCACGCATAAAGGCACTGGCCGTGCTGGGGGTGTGCTACACCCTGGGTATCGTGGCAATTGCCGCACTGACTTCCCTGTTTGACGATGGCACCCTGGCCAAGATCTCGCTGGGCAATGAGCCCATGACACCCGAGCTGGCCGAACAAATCGTGCAGCAACCTGGCTTTCAGATCGCGTTGTGGACAGGGTTCGCGCTCTACAACATCCTGGCCATGCTGATGTGGCATGCCCCTGCGCTGGTGCAATGGCATGGCGTATCGCCCATCAAGGCCATCTTCTTCAGTGTGGTGGCCTGCCTGCGCAACTTCCGCGCCTTCTTTATGTATGCCCTTGGCTGGATGGGTTTGACCATCGCTGCGGGCCTGGCACTGTCACTCGTCACGGTGCTGTTATCGGCCTTGCTGGGTTCGGCAGTGGCTCTGGCTGCCAACATTCTGACCATCATGCTGGGCATGGGCCTGGTCACCATGTTTCTGACTTCAGCCGTGTTCACCTTCCGCGACTGCTTCTCACCACCCGATCACGAACGCACGCTGCATGTGGATGATGTGACTTACGACTACAAATAAGCTGCAGCCTTCAAACACACCATGCAAAAGGGACGCATTCAGCGTCCCTTTTTTGTGCCGAGCGTGGACTCAGTCCACCACCGTCAGCTTGGCAATGGCCAGGGCCAGCCACTTGGTGCCGTGGCGCGGAAAGTTGATCTGCGCGCGTGCATCGTCGCCCGAGCCTTCCACAGCCAGAACCTTGCCTTCGCCAAACTTGGTATGGAACACTGTCATGCCCTTGCCAATGCCATGTGCAGGCGCCGCTTTTTGCACGGGCACCTCGGGGCTTTTGAAGATTTCAGGGCCTTTGAGCGTATAGGAACCGAATTGCCGACTAGCGCCTGACTGCCAGGCACTGGCAGCGGCATTCTTGGGCGCAAAACTGCCAAAACCTCCTTTGGCACTGATCCACTTGAGTGCACGCTCGGGCAATTCATCAATAAAACGGCTGGGCAGGTTGAAGGTGGTGCGCCCATGCAGCATGCGGCTTTGCGCATGGCTGAGATACAGGCGCTTGCGGGCCCGGGTGATGGCCACGTACATCAGGCGGCGTTCCTCTTCCAGTCCGCCTCGGTCACTCATGGCGTTCTCGTGGGGGAAGAGTCCCTCTTCCAGCCCCCCGATGAACACCACATCAAACTCCAGCCCCTTGCTGGCATGCACCGTCATCAGTTGCACCGCATCCTGCCCTGCCTGTGCCTGGTTGTCTCCTGCCTCCAGTGCGGCATGCACCAGAAAGGCTTGCAGGGGCGAAAGCGTTTCACCCGTTTCGGCATCAGTACCGCTCAACAGCGTATCCAGTACGGGCAGCGAAAAGTCCAGCCCTTGGCTGGCAGGGCTCTGGGTCAGGGGCTGCCCAGTCTCATCCACCGGCAGCGCCACCGCGTCCTTGCCAAAACCTTCCTGCGTGACAAAGCTCTCCGCCGCATTGATCAACTCCTTCAAGTTTTCAATGCGGTCCTGACCTTCTTTTTCATTGACGTAGTGGTCCACCAAACCACTGACCTCCAGCATGCGTTCAATGGTCTGACGCAAGGTCTTGCCCTGCGTTTCTTCGCGCAGCACATCGATCTTGGCCACAAAGCCTTGCAGCTTGGCACCAGCGGCGCCGCTCACCGCAGTCACGGCATCGTTCAAGGAACAGCCTGCGGCACGTGCTGTTTCCTGCAAGGTTTCTACACTGCGCGCGCCAATGCCACGTGCGGGAAAGTTCACCACACGCATGAAGCTGGTGTCGTCGTGTGGGTTCTCGATCAGGCGCAGATAGGCCAGCGCGTGCTTGATTTCGGCGCGCTCGAAAAAGCGCATGCCGCCATACACACGGTAAGGGATGCCGGCGTTGAACAGCTTGCTCTCAATCACGCGGCTTTGTGCATTGCTGCGGTAGAGCACGGCAATTTCCTGGCGGCTGAAGCCATCGTTGCGCACCAGGTCCTTGATCTCGCCCACCATCCACGTGGCTTCATCCAAGTCGGTGGGGGATTCCATCACACGCACGGGTTCACCCGCACCCTGGTCCGTACGCAGGTTCTTGCCCAGGCGCTGGCTGTTGTGCTCGATCAGCGCATTGGCACTGTCCAAAATATTGCCGTAGCTGCGGTAGTTCTGCTCCAGCTTGATCTGGTGCTGCACATCGAACTCACGCACAAAGTCGCTCATATTACCCACGCGAGCGCCACGGAAGGCGTAGATGCTCTGGTCATCATCGCCCACAGCCAGCACGCTGCCTGTCGATTGCAACTTGCCGTTCACCATTTCACCCGCCAGCTGCTTGAGCCAGGCGTACTGCAGCTTGTTGGTGTCCTGAAACTCATCGACCAGGATGTGTCGGAAGCGGCACTGATAGTGCGCGCGCAGGTGCGCGTCATCACGCAGCAGCTCAAAGCTGCGCAGCATCAGTTCGCCAAAATCCACCACGCCTTCACGCTGGCACTGATCTTCGTAGAGCTGGTACAGCTCCACCTTCTTCTTGGTATCCGGATCGGTCGCGGGCACATCCTTGGGGCGCATGCCCTCTTCCTTGCAGCCCGCGATGAACCACGTCAGTTGCTTGGGCGGAAACCGCTCTTCATCCACATTGAACTGCTTGCACAGGCGCTTGATGGCTGAGAGCTGGTCTTGCGTGTCCAGAATCTGGAAGGTGGCAGGCAAGCCCGCTGCCACATGGTGGGCACGCAGCAGACGGTTGCACAAACCGTGGAAAGTGCCAATCCACATGCCGCGTACGTTATAGGGCAGCATGGCCGACAGTCGCGCCGTCATCTCCTTGGCAGCCTTGTTCGTGAACGTCACCGCCATGATGCCTCCGGGCGTGACCTGCCCGGTTTGCAGCAGCCACGCAATCCGCGTAGTCAGCACCCGCGTTTTGCCCGAGCCAGCACCAGCCAGCACCAGCGCATGGCCTTGCGGCAGCATCACGGCCGCACGCTGTTCATCGTTCAGGCCTTGCAGCAAGGGGGAGTTGTGGGAAGGCGGTGTGCCGTCGTGGGCACCGTCAAGCAAGTCAAGGGGAAACATCCCTGCATTGTAGAAACAGCGGCACATCCAGGATGTGCCAGCCAGATTTCCGTCATGCAGCGCTATAAGCACTTTCATATAGCCATCATTCCAAGATGGCTGTGCGGGTTGACCCTTGGGGCCTATAGAATCAAGCACCGGGCCCAAGTTTTTGTGGTCCGGTTTTTTTTGGCCTTGTGGATGCGTGGCCAACTCAACCGGTCTCCAAGCCAAGCGCCTACTTTGAAATTGAGAAGGGTGAGATTCCCTTCTGGACCTTTTTCTGGAGCTTGGAACACCATGGAAATCTTCGACTACGACAACATTTTGCTGCTGCCCCGCAAGTGCCGCGTGGAAAGCCGCTCGGAATGTGACACCAGCGTGGAGCTGGGTGGCCGCACTTTCCGTCTGCCTGTCGTTCCCGCCAACATGAAAACCGTGTTGGACGAGAAGATCTGCAAGTTTCTGGCGCAACACGGCTATTTCTACGTGATGCACCGTTTTGACATCGACAACGTCCAGTTCACCAAGGACATGCAGTCGCAAGGTCTGTTTGCGTCCATCTCCTTGGGTGTGAAGGCTGCCGACTACGCCACGGTGGACAAGTTTGTCGAACAAGACCTCTGCCCCGAATACATCACCATCGACATCGCCCACGGGCATGCTGACAGCGTGAAGAACATGATCCAGTATCTCAAGGCGAAGATTCCTGCTGCCTTCGTGATCGCTGGCAACGTGGCCACACCCGAGGCCGTGATCGACCTGGAGAACTGGGGTGCCGATGCCACCAAGGTTGGCGTAGGCCCCGGCAAGGTGTGCATCACCAAACTCAAGACCGGTTTTGGTACAGGCGGCTGGCAGCTGTCGGCCTTGAAGTGGTGCGCACGCGTAGCCACCAAGCCCATCATTGCCGATGGCGGCATCCGCAGCCACGGCGACATCGCCAAGAGCATCCGCTTCGGTGCAACCATGGTGATGATTGGCTCGCTGTTTGCTGGCCATGAGGAATCCCCCGGCAAGACGGTGGAAGTGGACGGCCAACTGTTCAAGGAATACTACGGCTCCGCTTCCGACTTCAACAAAGGTGAGTACAAGCACGTAGAAGGCAAGCGCATTCTGGAGCCTGTAAAGGGCCCGCTGAAGAACACACTGATTGAGATGGAGCAGGACGTGCAGTCCTCCATCAGCTACGCGGGTGGCAAAAAGCTCATGGACATTCGCAAGGTCAACTATGTGATCCTGGGCGGTGACAATGCAGGTGAGCACCTGCTGATGTAATTCACGCGCACTTTTGCGCTGAAACATCCCACCGAATTGGCTCCCAACGCAGACATGTTCTGTGTTGGGAGCCAATTTTTTGGTTTCAATCATGTGCCCGACCCTTCTTGGGGCACCGCACACTATTCATCCCCAACCCCCACCCCACATTGCCGCCGCGTCGAGGGGATCGCATTGCTGTCGTCAAACTAGCAAAAACCCTTGCTTTCATACCGTTCATCAGCGCATTTTTTCCTCTGCATTTTCCTGCTCAGCAGGTGTTTGCAACAAAATGCTTAGCGCCATTCGTCCTACACTATTACAAAACAAGGGTATCAACAATAGCAATCACTCACTTTTGTGTTGATAGGAGTTATGGAATGAACAAAAAAGTGCTCGCAGCCCTACCGTTTATCGCTTTGGGCAGCACTGCTTTCGCGCAGTCTTCAGTGACTTTGTTTGGTACGGTGGACCAAGCTGCTACCTATATCAATGGTTCCGATAACTGGTCCGGCCTGCAATCAGGCGGCAATATGGACAGCCACATTGGCTTCCGCGGCACGGAGGATCTGGGTGGCGGCCTGAAAGCCCAGTTCTGGCTGGAATCTGGTTTTCTGGCGGATGAAGGCAGCGGTGACACCGGGGGTGGCCTGGACTTCAAGCGCCGTGCCACTGTGGGCCTGTTGGGCAACTTTGGTGAAATCCGTCTGGGTCGTGACGAAACTGCGGTCTACCGCAGCATGAAAGGCTTTGACGTCTTCAACAATGCCGGCATCGGTGGTACCCAGATGTGGTCTGACGGGTTTGTCGACAGCGACGTGAACTACAACACCAAGCGCAAGGACAACTCGATTGCCTATTACTCCCCCAATTTCAGCGGCTTCAACTTTGGCGTGAACTACGCCTTCGGCGAAGACACGGATGACACTTGGAAGCGCGGTGCCTATTGGGGCTTGGCTTTGGGTTACAACAATGGTCCCTGGAGTGCTGCGTTGGGCGCAGAGCAGCAAAACGATGTCACGCTACCGATCGGCCCAGTTCCTACCGATTTCCGTGAACGGGCTTATACCGCTGGCTTGGGCTATGACTTCGGGCGCTTCAAAGTTTCCGGCGCTTACCGACAAAGCCGTCTGAAGGCAGAGGGTTTTGATTCGACCAAGGGAGAGACCTATACGCTGGGCATTGCCGCTCCTGTCGGTGCTGCGGGCGTGGTCAAGGCTTCCTACAACCGCTATGAGCGCGAGATCGCAGCCAATGATTTGAAGGCCGATCAGTTCTCTCTGGGCTACGAGCACAACCTGTCCAAACGCACCGCTCTGTACGGTACCTATTCGTACTTGAAGAACAAGAGCGATAACGGCCAATACCTGGGTGTCTCCATGGGCAGTGTGCCACTGGATGATGACGGCAAGCAGCACGGTATCCAGCTGGGTGTGCGCCACACCTTCTAAGAGAGGGAAACTGGTGGGGAAGGAGCCTTTGCAGGCTCCTTCTTTTTTATCGAAGCGGCCGCCGCCTTGCTATCGAACAGACACCGCTGCCATTGCAGCTTGAGTCAGAGGTGTGCAGTCCGTGTGGTCATCTCTGATGGAAATGGCGTGTTCACCTCCACGGAGACATGCACCAACTCCTCATGGATGGAGACAAGCCGGCGGATATAGTCCGGGCTTACATTTGTCCCTCCTTCGACGGCGACGATGCAGGCATATTTGCTCTTGCCCACGCGCCAGACGTGCAAGTCGGTGATCATTGCTTGATAAGGTCCTTGTTCGATGGCTTCGCGCACCTCGGAAGCCACCGGGGTATCCATTTCTGCATCCAGAAGCACTCGGGAACTTTCGCGCAAAAGGCCCCATGCCCAAACGGCGACAAGCGCAGCACCCGCCAGTCCCATGACCGGGTCCAGCCAGGCCAAGCCCCACAGCATGCCACCCAGTAAAGCGAAGATGGCCAGCACGGAGGTCATGGCATCGGCAACAACGTGCAGATAGGCAGAGCGCAAATTCAGATCACTGTGATCTGCATGGTCGGGGTGATGATGGCAATGATGATCGTGCCCGTGATGGCCAGCATGCGCATGGTGGTGATGACCGCCCTTCAGGAGCCAGGCACACATCAGATTCACCACCAAACCCAGGGCTGCAACACCGATGGCCTGTTCATATTGAATGGCAGCAAGTGACAGCAAGCGCTCCACCGACTGCATGACCATGATGCATGCCACGAACAACAAGAAAATGGCACTGGTAT
Organism: Pseudomonadota bacterium; assembly: GCA_023435325.1. Classification (GTDB taxonomy): domain Bacteria; phylum Pseudomonadota; class Gammaproteobacteria; order Burkholderiales; family Burkholderiaceae_C; genus Comamonas. The sequence goes on from JAEYRT010000154.1 coordinate 13,239, forward strand.
AGCCCGCCAGCACTTCAATCTTCCAAGTACCAAATGTGAATCTGGCGTCCTTCGACAACCGGCGGGCAGCAACATACGCCCCTGCTGACAAGCCCAGGGCCAGGGCATGGGAACTCATGTGCCAACCGTCTGCCAACAGTGCCATGGAGTTGTAGTAATACACAGCGCCAATCTCCAGCACCATCATTGCCAGTGTCAGCAAAGCTGCTAGCTTCGCGTTCATTTATATACTGTACCCCAGTATATTTACCACCCTAGAATTGGCCCTTATGTCACATACCGTTGAGAACAAGAAGCCGCTGCTTGCACGCATCCGGCGCATCAAAGGGCAAACCGAAGCGCTGGAACGCGCCTTGGAAAATTCGGCGAACTGCTCGGTGATCCTGCAGCAGCTGGCGGCTGTGCGTGGTGCCGTGAATGGGCTGATGATGCAGGTGATGGAAGGCCATCTGCGTGAACATCTGGGCGATGCCAGTGCATCAGAAGCACAGCGTGAGAAAGACTTGGAAATGGTTATGGCTGTACTGCGCAGCTATGTGAAATAACGGTTTCAGCGCAAAACCAAGAACAAGCTACGATAGCCGCTCATCAGCCTCTCAGACAATCCCGGCAAACGCAGTGAGCCATAAAGACAAAAGGAGCCGCAAGGCTCCTTTTGTCTTTATGGCGGTAACGCTGAAAAGCTTTTTACAGCTTGCCCACCATTTCGGGCACTGCCGCAAACAGGTCGGCTTCCAGGCCGTAGTCGGCTACCGAGAAGATCGGTGCTTCAGGGTCCTTGTTGATCGCCACGATCACCTTGGAGTCCTTCATGCCAGCCAGGTGCTGGATCGCGCCAGAGATGCCAGCGGCGATGTACAGCTGAGGTGCCACGATCTTGCCGGTCTGGCCCACTTGCAGGTCGTTGGGGGCGTAGCCTGCATCGACTGCAGCACGCGAAGCGCCGATGGCTGCGCCCAGCTTGTCGGCCAAAGGTGTCATCACTTCGGTGAACTTCTCGGCCGAGCCCAAGGCACGACCACCGGAGACGATGATCTTGGCAGCGGTCAGTTCTGGGCGGTCGCTCTTGGTCACTTCGCGACCAACGAATGCGCTCTTGCCCGAATCAGCCACAGCTGCAGCGGTTTCCACCGCAGCAGAACCACCGGTGGCGGCAGCAGCGTCAAAGCCGGTGGTACGCACGGTGATCACCTTGGTGGCGTCGCCAGATTGCACGGTGGCAATGGCGTTGCCCGCGTAGATGGGGCGCTCGAAGGTGTCAGCCGACACGACAGCGGTGATGTCGCTGATCTGGGCCACGTCCAGCTTGGCTGCCACGCGGGGGGCTGCGTTCTTGCCGCCGGCAGTGGCAGGGAACAGGATGTGGCTGTAGTTGCCCGCGATGGCCAGCACTTGAGCGGCCACGTTTTCTGCCAGGCCGTCTTTGAGAGATGCGCCGTCGGCGTGGATCACCTTGGACACACCGGCGATCTGCGCAGCAGCTTGTGCAGCAGCAGCGGCGTTGTCACCAGCGACGAGCACGTGCACGTCACCACCGCAGGCCACAGCAGCGGTCACGGTGTTCAGGGTTGCGCCCTTGATGGAGGCGTTGTCGTGTTCAGCAATAACGAGTGCGGTCATTTCTTTTCTCTCCTGATCGACTGGTCTTAGATGACCTTGGCTTCGTTTTTGAGTTTTTCTACCAACGTTGCGACGTCTGGAACCTTGACGCCAGCACCACGCTTGGCAGGCTCGGCCACTTTCAGGGTCTTGATGCGGGGAGCGACGTCCACGCCCAGGTCTTCAGGCTTGACGGTGTCCAGCTGCTTTTTCTTGGCCTTCATGATGTTGGGCAAGGTGACGTAGCGGGGCTCGTTCAGGCGCAGGTCGGTGGTGATCACGGCAGGTGTGCTCAAGGAAAGTGTTTCCAGGCCGCCGTCCACTTCACGGGTCACGTTCACCTTGTCACCCGCGACTTCCACCTTGGAAGCAAAAGTGGCCTGGGGCAGGTCAGCCAGGGCTGCCAGCATCTGGCCCGTCTGGTTGCAGTCGTCGTCAATGGCTTGCTTGCCCAGAATCACCAGGCCGGGTTGCTCCTTGTCCACCAGGGCCTTGAGCAGCTTGGCCACGGCCAGGGGCTGCAGCTCGGCATCGGTTTCCACCAGGATGGCACGGTCGGCACCGATGGCCATGGCCGTGCGCAGGGTTTCCTGGCACTGGGCCACACCGCAAGAAACGGCGATCACTTCGGTGACCACGCCTTTTTCTTTCAGGCGCACGGCTTCTTCAACGGCGATTTCGTCAAAGGGGTTCATGCTCATCTTGACGTTGGCAATGTCTACGCCGGTGCCGTCGGACTTCACACGGACTTTGACGTTGTAGTCCACCACACGCTTGAC
>JAEYRT010000174.1 GCA_023435325.1 Pseudomonadota bacterium
GATGGCGCACTCGCCAAAGTCACCGCGGTGTATGGTGATGCAGCCCCTGTGTCCGTGGCACTGGAGAATTTCGAAACCATGTACTGGAGTTTCCGCTATATCCAGGGCCGCGAAGCCTGGATGACCGATGGCGCCTTCATCGAGCGTTATGCGCCCGTGCTCGGCCCCGGCGTGAAGGAGCGCTTTGCATGGAGCAAGGAAGTGACGGACGAGCAGGTTCTGACTGCCCAGGCCTTCCGCACACGCTTTCGCAAGCATCTGGCAGACATTCTGGGCAGCGACGGCGTGCTGGTCATGCCCACCATGCCTGACATCGCCCCGCTGCGCACCACGGATGAGGCTGCCTTGGAGAACTACCGCAACCACGCCGTGCAGATGCTGTGCATGGCAGGGCTGTCGGGTTTTCCGCAAATCTCCCTGCCGCTGGCCAGCCGCAATGGCGCGCCGCTGGGCCTGTCACTGCTGGGACCAGCGGGCAGTGACAAGAGCCTGATCGCCATGGCGCAAAAGATTGCCACGGCCACCGTCTGAGCGGAGCCGGAAAGTTGTGACCAGGGGGTTTTAGCCCCCTTTTTTCACATTTTTTTCACATCACAAGTGCAGCTGTAAGCCTGCTGGCATGGCTTGCACCTCACAGTCCACCAGGGCAGCGCGGCGCTCTATCACCGCAAAGTCACCACCTTCCACGGCCAGCAGCGCATGGTGCCAAGTGCCTGGCGCCAGCATCACACCTTGCTGCCCGTTGGTGATGAAGGCCTGCAGCGCTTCAGCACGGCAGGGTGAACCGGCCGCAGCCACCACCAGCACAAAGCATTGTGTGCCCAGCGGAATAAAAGTCTGACTGCCCAGCACATGGCGCTCCATTTCGCCAATGTTCAGCGGAAATGTCCGCGCCTGTGCGCGAAACAACGCCAGCATGGGTGCACCGCCCTGGGCCGTGAGTTGCATATCGGGCACCAGGTCATAACGCACGGCATTGCCGCCATTGATGGTGCAGTGTGTGGCCGATGCCGCCGTGGAGGCCTCCAGCCCAATCACCTGCCCAAAAGGTGCAAAGGCGGCTGCCGTCAGTGGCTGAGCTTTCAAAATTTTCATGTTCATGCACAGCTGCGTATGCAAGCGCAGTGCCAAAGACCGAAGTGCCATGCGGGCTCGGGGGAGAAAGTGATGAGTGCATCTGCAAGGCAGGAGCTGGGCACATGCCCAGGTCATCGTCGGAACCTGGCGCCAAGAACGTCACGAGAAGTGGTCCAAGAGATTGCATGATGATGGCGTACTTCCGGCCAACAGCGGACATTGCAGAGAGTTCTTAGTCAGTGTGCTGACGAGTCAGGAGCTGTAATGAAACAAGTGACAGCACGCCGAACAAAGATGTCAAGAAAAGGGCTGATGCTCCCCAGTGGGCTACGACAATCCCAAACAGCCATGGCGCTAGAGCTTGGGATATTCGAGCCGGAGCCATCAAGACACCTTGACGCTCCCCATATCCGTTAGTGCCAAAGATATCTAAAGGCAGCGCACCTTTGACAATGGTCAGCATGCCATTGCCAGCCCCATGAAGCACCCCGAAAATCATTGCAAAAGGTGCTCCCAAAACGAGAAGCAGCATCGCTCCAATGGGATGCATAGCTACGGCAAGCTTTGCAGAGAACAAAGGTTTTAGCTTTTTCAGGAACGTGAATTCCAAGAGTCTCGCCCCCACCTGGGACGGTCCTATGAGCATGCCGACAAGAATGGCGCTGGCGGCTGAAATGCCCGCAGCTTGCAGCAGGCCTGGAAGATGAGCTGCCATGGCCGCACTGGTGAATCCAGTGGCAGCGAAAACGAAAGACAACAGCCAGATGCGAGCATCGCTGTTTCTCGCCTGTTGTACGGTGGGCTTGTGGGTCTTTAGAGGTGCCATCGCACGAGGCTCTTGAGGCAAGCACCCATACAATGGAAGGCAGACCAAGGCATTCAACGCTGCCCAGATGAGGCAAGCAGTACGCCAGTCATACGTCACTTCCAGGTACGAAGTCAGCGGCCATCCAATCGTGCTTGCGAAACCTGCAATCAAGGTAATGCCGGTAATAGAACTTCTGGCTTGCTGACCGTAGAGCCTAACCACAGTGGCAAACGCGGCTTCATATAGGCCGCTCGCAATACCTATTCCAATCCCTAGCCATGCAAGCACCAGGTGCCAGACAGCAGTCGCATTGGCCATGAGAGCCAAGCAAAAAGCGAAGAGCAGGCTCGTGCCACCCAGCACCGGTTTACCTCCCCATCTGTCAATAAGTCGCCCTGCAAATGGGCCTGCCAGGGCGGCAACTATCAGGGCAAGAGAGAAAAGTCCAAAGAGGTCAGAGCTTCTTAAACCGAAGTCTCGCGCTATGGGTACAGCAAGCACTGCTGGCAAATAGTAGGTAGAAGCCCACGCAATGGTCTGCGCTATGCCAATCATTGAAACGACGATGAGCTTGCTGTTTAGGCGCACTGAAGATGGGTGCATGTTCTATTGCGTGGTTTGGAGCAGAACTATCAATTAAAGCTGCATTAGCGTGTGCCCATGCTTTTTTGCGAAACCCTCTTGACGTTCGCTACAAAGGTCAACCAACCTGTCGCAATCGGATGCGCAAGCACGGCGTGCACTTTCAGCCGCCGCTGCCGGGCGCACTGCATGTGGCGCGCACGAATGCCTTTTGATGGGCGAGGGCAAGGCACTGGTGAATTCAAGCACATGCTGCAGGGCCATTTGGCCTGTGGTCTGAGCGTTCCCGCACGGGCCCACTAACCACCTAAATAGCTACCAAGCCCTTGTGCCAAAGCGTTGAAAACAGCCTGACATGCAGGCTGTGCGCGCAAATCTTCGTGCATGGCCAGCCACACGTCCAGCTGCACACTCACCACTTCTGGCAGCAGGCGCTGCAGCGCAGGTTCACGCCGTGCCAGCGGGGCTTGACACAGGCCAATACCTGCGCCTGCGCGCAGCAGCGCCATGCTGCTGGCCGCACTGTCTGTGCGAAAGGTAAAGGCTGAGCGCTGCAGTTGTGGCCAACGCTGTATCAGCTGGCGGGCAAAAGGGCTGAGCTGGTCAAAACCAATCAGTCTGTGCGGCGCCGCCAGCAGTTGCTGCAAGCTGCAAGGCAGACCTTGGCGGCGCAAATAATGCTGGTGCGCATACAAGCCCAGCTCTACGCACCCGATATGTTTGGCGATCAGCGCTTCTTGTGTGGGGCGCAGCATTCGCACTGCAATGTCTGATTCGCGGTGCAGCAAATCATCAAGTTTGTCTGTGGCCACAATCTCCAGCGCCAGCCCCGCATGTGTCTGCGTTACTGGCAGCAAAATACCGGGCAGCACTTCCGTGGCAAAAATTTCACTGGCGCTGATGCGGACCGTGCCCATTACCGCCTGCGTCTGCGCAGTGGCAGCACGCTGCAGCGCGGCTGCCGTGGTGGCCATGGATTGTGCGTAGGGCAGCAAGCTGCGTCCTTGCTCGGTCAATTGCAGACCCGATGCGCTGCGCACAAACAAACGCTGGCTCAGCTGCGCCTCTAGTGAGGCTATGTGCCTACCCAGCGTCGGTTGGGTCAAACCCAATGCACGCGCAGCAGCGGACAGCGATCCTTGCTGCGCGACTTCCCAAAATGAGCGATACCACTCCCAAGCAATGTCTGAGGCCATACAAAAATGTATAGCCACTAGACGTTGATGCGCAATTCCATTTGGTAGGCAACTGCTGAAAAATGCATGACCAAGGCAAAAGCGCCTGTTGATTGTTGCTTATGAAAGAAAGGATCTGCCATGTCTGTACCTGCCACAACTGCGCCGAACTGGAGCCCCCTTTTACGTGCCGAAGCCGCTTGTGTTTTGGCTGCCGCGTTGTTCGCTTATGCCCATACAGGTGCATCTTGGGGCTGGTTTGCAGCCTTGTTTTTGCTGCCTGACATCGCACTGCTGGCCTACGTTGTGGGGCCACTCTGCGGTGCTTTTTGCTACAACGCCTGCCACTGCTATATAGCACCGCTGCTGCTGGGTGTCATGGCTTATGGATATGGATACGGAGATGCACCTTTTGCCTTGTCTGTTGCGCTGGTGTGGGTGGCCCACATTGCCTTTGATCGGGTCTTGGGCTATGGCCTCAAATCGCGGCAAGGATTTGCGGTGACGCATTTGGGCCTGATCGGACATGCCAAAGCCTTGGCTGCGCACGCATGATGTGCCGCCTCTACTGCGCACTTGAGATGCATGCCACGTACGCCGCAGCTTGAACTGCAACAGTGCTGCACCAGCAAACAAGTTGTTCTTGAGGATCAGAAATCCTGTCCAAGGCATTTTTTTACCAAGCCAGCGACAATATCGGCCTTGCTTGCGCACGTTCGAGCACTCTCTACCGCCTGCTAGGCCCATTCACACCCCATGACTGCTACTGCCCCACGCGTGCTGTCGCTCATCCCGCCGATGACGCAGCTCAACACGCCCTATCCTTCTGCGCCCTATCTGACGGGCTTTTTGCGTTCGCGCGGGGTGGATGCAGTGCAGGAAGATCTGGCACTGGCGTTGGTGCTCAAGCTCCTGTCCAGAGAGGGTTTAGAGAAGATCATGGATCTGGTGCAGGCGCAGTACGACGCAGATCCTGATCGCCTGTTCAGCCCCGCGGTGCAAAGCTTTATGGGCCAGCGCGACCGCTATCTGGCCACCGTCAACCGCGTGATCGCTTTCTTGCAAGGCAAGGACAGCACGCTGAGCCACCGCATCGTCAGCCGTACCTGGCTGCCCGAAGGCCCACGCTTTGATGCGCTGGAGCATTACATGGACGATGGCTCGGGCGACCCTGTGGGCTGGGCATTTGGCACGCTGGGTCAGCAAGACCGTGCCAAGCACTACGCCACGCTGTATCTGAATGATCTGGCCGATGTGATCCGCGACGCGGCCGACCCGCGCTTCGAGTTTGTGCGCTATGCCGAGTCACTCTCGGGCAACCAACCCACGTTCGACCCGCTGGCCGAGGCTTTGGCGGCGGAGCCCACGCTGGTCGATGACACACTGGCCGAACTGACACGCAAGGCCGTGTGGCGCCACCGCCCCACGGTGGTGTTGCTGTCCACGCCTTTCCCCGGCTCGGTCTATGCGGCCTTTCGCATTGCGCAGACCATCAAGGCCGAGTTTCCGCACATCAAGCTGGTGCTGGGTGGCGGCTTTGTGAACACCGAACTGCGCGAGCTGGCCGAGCCGCGCGTGTTTGATTACTTTGACTTCATCACGCTGGATGCGGGTGAGCGCCCCTTGCTCGCACTGCTGGAGCACATCCAGGGTGACCGTGGCCGCTCGCGCCTGGTGCGCACTTTTGTGCGGAGCGACGAAGGCACGGTGCAGTACATCAACATGATGGAGTCCGACATTGCCTTTGCCGAGGTGGGCACGCCCACCTGGGATGGCCTGCCGATTCACGACTACCTGTCGCTGCTGGACATGCTCAACCCCATGCACCGCATGTGGAGCGATGGCCGCTGGAACAAGCTGACCATCGCCCATGGCTGCTACTGGAAAAAGTGCAGTTTCTGTGATGTGAGCCTGGACTACATCGGCCGCTACGAAGGCGCGAGTGCCATCGAACTGGCCAACCGCATTGACACCATCGTCGCCGAAACCGGCCAGACCGGTTTTCACTTTGTGGATGAAGCCGCGCCGCCCAAGGCGCTCAAGGCCCTGTCCAAGGAACTGATCGAACGAGGCACGGAAATCAGCTGGTGGGGCAATATCCGCTTTGAAAAAACCTTTACACCTGAACTCGCCGAACTGATGGCCGACAGCGGCTGCATTGCCGTTTCCGGCGGCCTGGAAGTGGCCTCGGACCGCTTGTTGAACCTGATGAAAAAAGGTGTGAGCGTGGAGCAGGTGGCGCGCGTGACCAAGGCGCTGACCGATGCCGGCATTCTGGTACACGCTTATCTGATGTATGGCTTTCCGACACAAACCGTGCAGGACACGGTGGATGCACTCGAATACGTGCGCCAGCTGTTTGAGAACGGCTGCATCCAGAGTGGCTTTTTCCACCGCTTTGCCTGCACCGTGCACTCGCCTGTGGGCCAGAACCCGGCTGAATATGGGGTGACGCTGCCTGAATTACCGAAGGCCACGTTTGCCCGCAATGACATTCCCTTCATCGACCCCACGGGCGTGGACCATGACCTGCTGGGCGTGGCTTTGAAAAAAGCCATCTACAACTTCATGCATGGCGTGGGCGTGGAGCAAGATGTGCGCAACTGGTTTGATTTCAAAGTGCCCAAACCCACCGTCCCGCGCAACAAGATTGCCAAGGCACTGGCGGCCAAGGGTTGGTAAGGCATAGCAAAAACAGGAGCTTGTAACGCTGTATACAAGCCAGTTTCCAATAGAAAACTATTGGAAATCCTTATGACAAGGACGTAATCAGCTATAAAAAAAGCCAGCACAACGCGGGCTTTTCTTGGGGTGCATCGGCCGTTTAGGAAGCCGGGGCCGCTCCTGCAGCGGGCTCTGCCGCAGGAGTTGCAGGAGCCGCTGGAGCGACAGGTGCATCGGCAGCAGCGGGCGCCGCTTCAGCCGCTACATGGCCATACTGCATCTCCGCGGGCAGCATGCTGTTGAGCCAGCCCTGGCGCCATGCCAGCACACCCAGCACCACCACCGCCAGCACGATGATCAGCCAGCGCAGGCCATGGCTTTCGGCATAAGGGTCCTGCATCGTGCGCTTGGCTGACGCTGGCACCTTGGCAGTCTGCGACAGCGAGTTGCCCAGCGGCAGATTGATCTTCATGCGGCCATTGATGGCCCAACCGCTGGCGTCCAGGATCGGCCCCAGGCTGCGTTCACGCAGCTTGAGCCAGGCAATCAGCATGCTCGGGCCGGAAATCGCCAGAATGATGCCCAGCAGGGCCACGGGAATCCAGGGCCCCAGTTCGATGAACTTGCCAAAAATGCCGACCATCACCGTACTGATGGAGCCCAGTGCCACACCAATGGCTGCCACCGTGCCCACATC
>JAEYRT010000177.1 GCA_023435325.1 Pseudomonadota bacterium
CCTTCAACCAGGGTCTTTTCAATCTCCAGCAGCATCAGCACGGCCTGCTCGATATCGCCTTCGTCCACCAGCAGCAGCTCGTCCACGTACCTGCGCACAATCTCGCGCGTGATCTGTCCAGCCGTGGCCACGGCAATGCCTTCGGCAATCGTCGAGGCCCCCATGGGCAGATCCGTGCCCTGCACGGCATTGAGCATGGAGGGAAAACGTTCGGTCTGCACCCCCACCACGCAGATGCCGGGCTTGAGCGCCTTGGCCGCCGTGGCCACCCCGGCAATCAGGCCACCACCGCCCACGCCCATGACCAGCATGTCCAGGTCGGGTTGATCGGCCAGCATTTCCATGGCCAGGGTGCCCTGACCAGCTGCCACGCCTGCGTCATCGAAAGGATGCACAAAGGTCAGGTTCTGTGCCTGGGCCAGTTGGTAGGCGTGCTGGCGCGCGGCTTCCAGGGTGTCGCCGTGCAACACCACTTCCGCACCAAAACCGCGTGTGCGTTCCACCTTCACACCAGGCGTGAAGCGCGGCATGACGATCACGGCACGGATGCCCATGCGCTGCGCATGGTAGGCCACACCCTGGGCATGGTTGCCCGCACTCATGGCGATCACGCCCCGGGCCTTTTCGTCTGCGCTCAGCAGTTGCAGGCGGTTGCAGGCCCCACGCTCCTTGAACGAAGCGGTGAACTGCAGGTTTTCAAACTTCAGAAACACCTGCGCGCCCACGATGTCGGACAGGGTTTTGGACTCTACGCAGGGCGTGCGCAGCACATGGTCGCGCAAACGCACGGAAGCGGCTTGGATGTCGGAGTAGCTCAGCATGGTCTGCACATTCTGGCGCAAGCCGCCACGGACCGTACGCAGTCCAGACATGAAAAGGGCTTTTCGGTTTTGTGAGCTATTGGCGCTTACCCTCTTTGGTTTTCAGATAGAAATCATCTTGAATTCGGCTTCTCCAAAGCGCTGGCAGCTACATTTTTTCAATCTGCCAAGGCACGCTGCAAAATGGCATCCACCGCCATGTTCTGCGTCTCCAGTGTGCCTGCCACCATGCCGTAGGCAGCCTCCTTCAGGCGCGATTGCACAAAGGCATCGGCCACAAAGGACGGTGCATGCTGGCGCAGCAGACAGGCCTGTACCAGCAACACCAGCTGCTGCACCCAGTGACGTGCATGGGCTTGCTGCTGTGCCGCAGGTGCCTGAAGTGCAGCCTGCAATTGCTGCAAAGTTTTTTGCAGCAGTGGTGCGCCGCAGGTCTGTGCCTGCAAGTCCTGCAGCAGCAAGGCCGCGGCCTCCGGTTCGCGTGCCACGGCACGCAACACGTCCAGGCACATGATGTTGCCCGAGCCCTCCCAGATCGAGTTCACAGGCGCTTCGCGCAGCAAGCGCGCCAGCACACTGCTTTCCACATAGCCGTTGCCGCCCAGCACCTCCATGGCCTCCGCTGTCAACGCCACGGTGCGCTTGCAGACCCAGAACTTGGCTGCCGGCGTGAGGATGCGCTGGTATGCGCGCTGCAGCGGATCGGTTGCGTTTTCGAAGGCCTGCGCCAGGCGCATGAACAGGTGCATGGCGGCTTCGCTTTCCAGCGCCAGATCGACAAGCACGCTGCGCATCAGGGGGTGCTGAACCAATGGCAGACCAAACGCCTGGCGCCGCCGGGCGTAGTGCAGTGCCTGCACGGTTGCCATGCGCAAAATGGCCGCGCTGCCGATCACGCAATTGAGCCGCGTGAGGCTGGCCATTTCGATGATGGTCGGAATGCCGCGCCCTTCCTCGCCCATGAGCACGCCCCAGGCATCCTGGAATTCCACTTCGCTGCTGGCATTGCTGCGGTTGCCCAACTTGTCCTTGAGGCGCTGCACACGCACCGCGTTGCGCGTGCCATCGGGCCGCCAGCGCGGCACAAAAAAGCAGGCGTGGCCGCCGCCATCGGCCAGCTGGGCGACCACCAGATGCGCATCACTGGTCGGTGCCGAGAAAAACCATTTGTGCCCACGCAGCAGGTATTCGCCACCACGCCCGCCAGCGCCCACCGCCGTGGCCAGCGTGGTGTTGGCGCGCACGTCCGAACCGCCTTGCTTTTCCGTCATGCCCATGCCCAGCCAGATGGAGGTTTTCTCCGCCATCGGCACATCGCGTGCGTCGTATTCGCGGCTGAACAAAAGGGTGTGCAACTGCGTCCACAAGCCCGCTTCCTTGCGCAGCAGCGGAATGGCGGCAGTGGTCATGGTCGCCGGGCACAGCGTGCCCTGCTCGATCTGGCCGTGCAGATAAAAGCCTGCAGCCCAGGCACTCCAGCGGCCAGGCTGTGCGCTGTCCCACGGCAGGCTGATCCAGCCTTGGGCACGGTACATCTGCATGAGGCGGTGCCATGCCGGGTGAAAGTCAACCGCATCTATGCGCCGCCCGCGCGCGTCAAAGCGCTGCAGTTGCGGCGGGTGCACATTCGCCCATCGCGCCAGCTCAACCGTGTCGCGGGTGCCCAGTTGCCGGGCATACGCTTGCAGCGGTGCATTCCACGCCTGGGCGCCAGCCCGTTCCAGCGCTGCACACAAGGCGGGGTCGGTGGCGAGCAGATCAACGTCGCTCAGCTCATCCACCTGGTTGTGGATCTCATGCGTTTCCCACGGGTTCATCGCACACCTCCTTGGCGGTTCACGGCCAGTCTAGGTGCGTGGCTGCAAGGCAGCTACAGGGACAGTGCTAGGCGCCGTTCAAGCGCCCATGCCCACCACGCGCAGGACTTCGGCACCATAGGCCTCGAGCTTTTTCGCACCGATGCCGCTGATGCCCTGCAGGTCGGCCAGCGTCTGCGGATTGCGCTCGGCAATGCCGGCCAGCGTGGCGTCATTGAAGATGACATAGGCAGGCAGATCATGCGCCTTGGCCACTTCGGAGCGCCAGGCCTTGAGGTTGATGAAGCGTGCCTGCGCATCCGGGCCCAGGTGCATGGCCGCGGCATTGGTCTGCTGTGTGCTGCGCTTGCTGCCACGTGTGCGTGTGGCGGCCACGGATTCGCGCAGCAGAACCTGGGTTTCCCCGCGCAAGACAGCACGCGACTGTGGCGTGAGCGTCAGCGTGTCGAACACATGGCCGCTGTTTTCGCTGGTGACCTTGTGCAGGCCCAGCGCCCCCGTGGCCAGCAGCTGGCGCATGACGGCGCGCAGTTGCTGCTCGCTGTATTCCTTGCCAATACCGAAGGTGGAAATCTTGTCGTGCAGGTACTGCGTCACCTTGTCCGTGGTCTTGCCGCGCATGACATCCATAATGTGGCCGGCACCAAAGGTCAGCTGGCTCATTTCATGCACGCGGTAAATCGTGGACAGCAGCTTGCGCGCGGCGTCCGTGCCGTCCCAGATGGCAGGCGGATGCAGGCAGTTGTCGCAGTTGCCACAAGGCTCGGAATGCTCGCCAAAGTACTGCAGCAGACGCACGCGCCGGCAGTCCGTGGCCTCGGCCAGCGTCAGCAAGGCATCGAGCTTGCCGCGCAGCACGTCCTTGAACTGGTCGTCGGCATTGCCCTCGTCGATCATGCGGCGCTGATTGACCACATCCGAAATGCCATAAGCCATCCACGCATGCGCAGGCAGGCCGTCACGGCCTGCACGACCGGTTTCCTGGTAATAGCCTTCGATGTTGCGCGGCATGTCCACGTGCGCGACAAAGCGCACATCGGGTTTGTCGATGCCCATGCCAAAAGCGATGGTGGCCACCATCACGATGCCTTCTTCGCGCAGAAAGCGGTTCTGGTGCTGCTGGCGCATGTCGGACGGCAAACCGGCATGGTAGGGCAGCGCGTTGATGCCCTGCTCCTGCAGCGTTTTGGCCAGCTCTTCGACACGGCGGCGCGAGAGGCAATACACCACGCCTGCATCCCCTTCATGCTCGTGCTTGATCCAGCGCACCAGCTGGTTGGCGACGTCTTTTTTCTCAACGATGGTGTAGCGGATATTGGGCCGGTCAAAGCTGCTGACGAATTGCTGGGCCTGCTCCAGGTGCAAACGCTCGACGATGTCGGCACGCGTGAGGCTGTCTGCCGTGGCCGTGAGCGCAATGCGCGGCACGCCCGCATAGCGTTCGTGCAGCACGCTCAGGGCGCGATATTCGGGGCGGAAGTCATGGCCCCACTGACTCACGCAATGGGCTTCGTCGATAGCAAACAGGCTCAGCTGGCCGTTGGCATGCAAATCCTCCAGCAACCCCAGAAACCGCGGCGTGACCAGGCGCTCCGGCGCCACATACAGCATCGTGAGCTGGCCGCTTTGCATCTGCCATTCCACATCCTGGGCCTGCTGCCAGTCGAGCGAGGAGTTGAGAAAGGCCGCCTTGACGCCTGCTTCGTGCAGCGCACCCACCTGGTCGTGCATGAGGGCGATCAGCGGCGAAACCACAATCGTCACCCCATGCCCCTGCTGCTGGCGCACGATGGCCGGAATCTGATAGCACAGGCTTTTGCCACCGCCCGTGGGCATGAGCACCAAGGCATCGCCTCCAGCCGCCACCTGCTCGACAATGGCCTGTTGCGGCCCACGAAAAGATTCGTAGCCGAAAACATCTTGCAAAACGGTATGGACGGAGGACAAGGGCAACTTCCTGTGGGGAGGCGGACAAACCTCGTATTGTGCGCTGCACGACCACCTTGTGGCTCACAAGCAAACAAGCTTCCAGCGCACACACCTGGTCTTTGACCGCCTAGAAAATGACTCTGATTCAAACCGTTACAACCAGGCAGTCCCCTTGCCCATGGAGACACTGCCACGACAACGCACAGGAGTTCTATGCAATCCCACTGGCTTTGCGGCGCAGCCACTGCTGCGCTGATGACCCTCTGCAGCACCGCTGCTGCGCAGAATCTGGACGCCCGTTCCAGCTGGTATGTGCAAGCAGGTGCAGGCGATGCCAGCAGCCACGCCCTGGTCATCGGCACCACGCAACCGTGGCAGCACACCGGCTGGAGCCTGGGCAGCGGCAAGCTGCGTGGCCACTGGGATATCTGGCTGGGTGGTTGGTCCAACAAGGATCTGGAGGGTGATCGCTTTCACACTCCAGCGCTGGGCGCAGGGCCCAGTCTGCGCTGGCGCGGTGCGGAAGGAACGTCTGCCTGGTATCTGGAGGCGGGCACCAGCATCATGGTGACCGGCAAACGCCTGTACAGGAGCGGTGAACGCATGGGCACACGCTGGAACTTTGCCTCGCACCTGGGCATTGGCATGAACTTCGGCGCACGCCAGGCCCATGAGCTGTCACTGCGCCTTCAGCACGCCTCCAATGCCGGCATCAAGCGCCCCAATCCCGGCATCAATTTCGTGCAACTGCGTTACGCCCACGCTTTCTAACCTGCTGACGCACTCACGTGCCAATAGGCGGGGATGAAAAGCCTGGTCTGACCGGACTGACTGTCACCGAATCAACAGCACAAAGCCATGCAAGACCGCATCATGCGGTCTTGTTGCTTTGGAGAGTGCACCCATGTCGATCTGGCTCAAACCTGCCACCCTGGAAGGAATCAACGCACGCAACGCCAACACGGCGGTCGCGCACCTGGGCATTGAAATCACGGAAGTGGGCCCGGATTACCTGGTGGGCCGCGTGCCAGTGGATCACCGCACCGTACAGCCCTTTGGCTTGCTGCACGGCGGCGTCAGCGTGGTGCTGGCGGAAACGCTGGGCTCGATTGCCGCCTACCACGCCGCACCGCAAGACCATCTGGCCGTCGGGCTGGACATCAACGCCAACCATTTGCGCTCCGCACGCAGTGGCTGGGTCACCGGCACCGCCAGACCGGTGCACATTGGCAAGACCACGCACGTCTGGCAAATCGACATGGTGGGCGAAGATGGCAAGCCCACTTGCGTCTCGCGCATCACCATGGCCATTCTGGCGCCTCAGAAATAAGAGCTTGCTACGCTTGAGCAGCAAAGGTTTCCGCATGAAAGCATGCTGAAACCTTTACCTCAAAAGCCTCAACCGCTCTCTTTTTATTCGCTGCTTTCATCCTGCAGCCTGGCAAGGCGGTCGCTCTTCCAGTACACATCGTCGCCACCGTTGACGCGATTGAGCACGCGGGCCAGCACGAACATCAGGTCAGACAGGCGATTCAGATACTGGCGCGCAGCGGCACGCATCTGCTCCACTTCCTGCAGTGCCACCACGCTGCGCTCGGCGCGGCGGGCCACGGTGCGGCAGACATGGGCCTGCGAAGCGGCACGTGTGCCTGCGGGCAGGATGAACTCCAGCAGCCGCGGCAGCTGTGCGTTGTAGTGGGCCAGCGCCTCGTCCAGACGCAGCAACGCATCGTCCTTGAGCATCTCGTAGCCGGGCACGGAAATCTCGCCCCCGAGGTTGAACAGCTGGTGCTGCACATCGACCAGAATCTCACGCACATCGGCGGGCAGTTCCTCGCACAGCAACAGACCGATGTGGGAGTTCAACTCATCCACATCGCCCATGGCATGCGGGCGTGGGCTGTTCTTGGAAACGCGGGTGTTGTCCCCCAGCCCCGTGCTGCCGTCGTCTCCCGTTCGCGTGGCGATTTGTGTCAGGCGATTGCCCATAAAAAAACTCCTTGGTAGCGCACGCCTATGACGTGCAAAACATTCATTGTGCGTTACGCCATGCAGGCAGATGTAGTGTGGGGCAACAGCAGGAAAAAGTCGTGGACTTGGCCATGGATGCGCGCTGCAATGAAGCTGTGTTCCATGACCTTTTGAAGGAGTAGTGATGAACCTGATCACACGAAAACTGCCGTTCCATGCACGCAAGCTGTTGCTGCTGACCAGCCTGAGTCTGGGTCTGGGCGGAGCCACATCCCTGATGGCGCAGACCACGACCGCACCTGCAGGCGCAGCCAGCGGCAACACCACCACCCCGACGGACCGCAGCAAGCAGCCAGACGCACAAGATGCGCACCGTCTGAGCTTTCAGCGTGCGGATGCCAACAACGATGGCAAGCTCAGCCGCGAAGAGGCACAGAACCTGCCAGCGATTTTTGAGAAATACAACGAATGGGACCACGACGGCGATGGCAACATCTCGGAAAAAGAGTTCCTGGACCGAGCCAGCACCACCTCGTCGAAATAAGTGATCCACCGCCTATGACACCCGCAGTTTTGACGAATGCAGCAGCGCCTTTTTACGGGCGCTGCAAGCGGTGACTTTCACCATGCGGTGGTAATCTTTGGCACTCCCCTTGGAGTCCCAGAAGATGAACGCACCGCACACCACCACGCAGCTGTCCCGTACCATTCCCCAGGCTTTTGTCGATGCGCTGCACCACCGTTTCGGCACGCAATGCTCCACTGCCCAGGCCGTACGTGAGCAGCATGGCCGTGATGAAGGCTCCATTGAGGCCCCGCCTCCGGTGGCCGTGGTGTTTGCCCAGAACACACAGGATGTGGCCGATTGCGTCAAGCTGGCTGCCCAACACAATGTGCCTGTGATTCCTTATGGCGCTGGCACCTCACTCGAAGGCCATTTGCTGGCCGTGCAAGGCGGTGTGAGTCTGGATGTTTCGCGCATGAACCAGATCGTGCGCATCAACGCGGAAGACATGACGGTGACCGTGCAGCCCGGCATCTTGCGCAAGGCCTTGAACGAAGCCATCAAAGACCAGGGCCTGTTCTTCCCAATTGACCCCGGTGCCGATGCATCGATCGGCGGCATGGCCGCCACACGCGCCAGCGGCACGAATGCCGTGCGCTACGGCACCATGCGCGAAAACGTGCTGGCGCTGGAAGTGGTGACCGCCAGCGGCGAGATCATCCGTACCGGCAACCGCGCCAAAAAGAGTGCGGCTGGTTACGACCTCACACGCTTGCTGGTGGGCAGCGAAGGCACGCTGGGCATCTTTACCGAAATCACGCTGCGTCTGTATCCGCTGCCTGAAGCGGTAAGCGCTGCGGTGTGTTCGTTTAACACCGTGGCCGATGCCGTGCACACCGTGATCCAGACCATCCAGATGGGCGTGCCGATTGCGCGGGTGGAACTGGTCGATGCGGGCACGATCGCCATGGTCAACAAGCACAGCAACCTCACGCTGCGCGAAGCACCCACGCTGATGATGGAGTTCCACGGCTCGCCCAACGGCGTGAAAGAGCAGGCCGAAACGGTGCAAGACATTGCAGCCGAATTTGAGGCCCAAGGCTTTGAATGGGCCGACACGCCCGAAGCG
>JAEYRT010000093.1 GCA_023435325.1 Pseudomonadota bacterium
ACCTACCGCGCTGGTAAGTTCCGCAACACCAAGCTGGCTAAGCAGCAAGCCGCCAAGCTTGAGAACATGTTCTCCGACATGACCGCTGGCAACGTGCAGACACTGCCTTTGATCATCAAGGCCGACGTACAAGGCTCGCAAGAAGCACTGGCTGCTTCGCTGCTCAAGCTGTCGACCGACGAAGTCAAGGTGCAGATCGTGTACTCCGGCGTGGGTGGTATCTCCGAGTCCGACGTCAACTTGGCGCTGGCATCGAAGGCCATCATCATCGGCTTTAACGTGCGTGCTGACGCCCAAGCCCGTAAGACGGCTGAAGGCAACGACGTGGATCTGCGCTACTACAACATCATCTATGACGCTGTAGACGAAGTGAAGTCTGCAATGTCCGGCATGTTGGCTCCCGAGAAGCGCGAAGAGATCATCGGTATGGCCGAGATCCGTACCGTGTTCGTGGCCTCCAAGATCGGTTCGGTGGCGGGTTCTTACATCACCCAGGGTCACGTTACTCGCAACGCACACTTCCGTTTGCTGCGCGACAACGTGGTGATCTACACGGGCGAGATCGAGTCGCTGCGCCGCATGAAGGACGATGTCAAGGAAGTCAAGGAAGGCTTCGAGTGCGGTATCAAGCTGCGCAACTACAACGACATCCGCGAAGGCGATATGCTGGAAGTCTTTGAAATCAAGGAAATCGCGCGTACGCTGTAAACCATAGCTGCCAGCGCTGATGTATCAAGGGTTTGAAGGTTGAAAGGCTTTCAAACCCTTATCTGACTAGCGCTACTAGCTCCTAATTTTTAATGGCACCTAAACGTAAATCTGCTGCACCCAATCGCAGCTTCAAAGTTTCGGACCAGATCCAACGTGATCTGGCGGAACTGATCGCCCGCGAGTTGAAGGACCCGCGTGTCGGCATGGTCACCCTGCAAGGCGTGGAAGTCACGCCCGACTATGCGCACGCCAAGGTCTACTTCAGCCTGCTCATCGGCGATCCTGACGAAACACAAAAGGCGTTGAACCAGGCCGCAGGCTTTCTGCGCAATGGTTTGTTCAAGCGCTTGCATATCCACACTGTTCCCACACTGCACTTCATCTACGACCGCACTACCGAGCGTGCAGCCGACATGAATGCCTTGATTGCCAAGGCAGTGGCGTCGCGCGGTCCTGAAGAGAACCAATAAGCACTATGAACGCCACGCGCACACGGGTGCAGCGGCGCCCTGTGCATGGGGTGGTGCTGCTCGATAAACCGCTGGGACTGTCCAGCAACGACGCTTTGCAGAAAGTGAAGTGGTTGCTGCGTGCAGAAAAAGCCGGTCACACTGGAACTTTGGACCCTCTGGCCACAGGCGTGCTGCCCCTGTGCTTTGGTGCGGCTACCAAGTTCAGCCAGCTGCAGCTGGAAGCTCCCAAAACTTACATTGCTGTGGCCCGGTTAGGCCAAGTCACGACTACGGCCGACGCTGAAGGCGAAGTCGTGCGTGAGCGTGCGGTGGAGCTGGCTGCTTACACACCTAAGCTGCTGGCGCAGGTGCAGGCCAGGTTCACAGGTCCCATCAGCCAGGTGCCGCCCATGTACAGCGCCCTCAAGAAAGATGGCAAGGCCCTGTACGAATACGCACGGGCTGGCATAGAAATTGAACGTCCTGCGCGTGATGTGACCATTCATGCACTGGACATGGTTTTGTGCCAGGATGCGGACGGCTTCGATGCCCTGCAGCTGACGGTGACGTGCAGCAAGGGTACTTATATTCGCACGTTGGCAGAGGACATCGGTGAGGCGCTGGGTTGCGGCGCACACCTGCGTTCGCTGCGCCGTACCGATACGGGCGGCATTGGTGTCGATCGTTGCATCACGCTGGATGCCCTGATCGCCATGCCCGAGGAAGAGCGCATGCAAGTGGTGCAGCCGGCAGATTGTTTGCTGCATGCCCACACCCGCATGGTGCTCGATGCGCGCGAGAGCGGCCGGTTTCTGACCGGTCTGCGCCGCCGTGGTGACTGGCCCGATGCCGAGGCCGTTGCCGTATATGGAGATGAACCGCGCGCCTTGCTGGGTGTGGGGCACATCACAAGTGGGGAGCTGATACCCGATCGCCTGCTCAGCCCCCTAGAAATTCAACAAATTTTGGAAGGCACGCCGCGCGCATAAGTCTCGTGGCATTTTGGAAACCGTATGAGCAAAGAAATCCGCAACATCGCCATCATTGCGCACGTTGACCATGGTAAGACCACCATGGTGGACCAGTTGCTGCGCCAATCCGGCACATTCGCCGAGCACGAAAAAGTGGTTGACACCGTGATGGACAACCACGCCATCGAACGTGAACGCGGTATCACGATTTTGGCCAAGAACTGCGCAGTGTCTTGGAAGAACACCCACATCAACATCCTCGACACACCCGGCCACGCGGACTTCGGTGGTGAAGTGGAACGTGCCCTGTCCATGGTGGACGGCGTGGTGCTGCTGATTGACGCGCAAGAAGGCCCTATGCCTCAGACCCGCTTCGTGACCAAGAAGGCACTGGCTTTGGGCCTGCGTCCTATCGTGGTGGTGAACAAGGTGGACAAGCCCGGTGCTGACCCAGACAAGGTGGTTAACGCTGCGTTTGACCTGTTTGACAAGCTGGGTGCGACCGACGAGCAGCTGGACTTCCCTGTGGTGTACGCCTCCGGTATCAACGGCTGGTCGTCCAAGGAAGAGGGCGAGCCCGGTGCGAAGTGGGGCGAAGATATGTCGGCCCTGTTCGACACTATTTTGGAACACGTGCCTTCCGTGAAGGGTGATGCAGAAGCACCTTTGCAGCTGCAAATCTCCGCGCTGGACTACTCCACCTTCGTGGGCCGTATTGGCGTTGGCCGTATCACCCAAGGCACGATCAAGCCCGGTCAGCAAGTGACGGTAATGGCTGGCCCTGAAGGCAAGCCTTATACCGGCAAGATCAATCAAGTGCACACCTTCCAAGGTCTGGACCGCGTGCAGGCGACCGAAGCAGGCCCTTCCGAGATCGTGCTGATTTCCGGTATCGAAAACATCGGTATCGGCGAGACCGTGACCGATCCAGCCAATCCTCAGCCTCTGCCTATGCTGAAGATTGACGAGCCTACCCTGACCATGAACTTCTGCGTGAACACCTCGCCCTTGGCAGGTCGTGAAGGCAAGTTTGTGACCAGCCGCCAGATCTGGGACCGTCTGCAAAAGGAACTGCGCTCCAACGTGGCTCTGCGCGTGAAGGAAACCGAAGAAGACGGTATCTTTGAAGTGTCTGGCCGCGGTGAACTGCACCTGACCATCTTGCTGGAAGAAATGCGCCGCGAAGGCTACGAGCTGGCTGTTTCCAAGCCACGCGTGGTGTTTCGCGACATCGACGGTGTGAAGTGCGAGCCAATCGAAATGGTGACTGCTGACATCGAAGAAGGTCACCAAGGCGGCGTGATGCAAGCCCTGGGCGAGCGCAAGGGCGAGCTGGTGAACATGGAACCCGATGGACGTGGCCGTGTGCGTCTGGAATACCGCATTCCTGCGCGTGGTCTGATCGGCTTCACCAACGAATTCCTGAACCTGACACGTGGTTCCGGCCTGATCTCCAACATCTTCGACAGCTACGAACCCCATAAGGGCGACATTGGTGGCCGCAAGAACGGTGTGCTGATCTCCATGGACGACGGTGAAATCTTCACTTACGCCCTGGGCAAGCTGGACGACCGTGGCCGCATGTTCGTGAAGGCTGGCGATCCTGTGTACGAAGGCATGATCGTTGGTATCCACAGCCGTGACAACGACTTGGTGGTGAACGCCACCCGTACCAAGCAGCTGACCAACTTCCGCGTGTCCGGCAAGGAAGATGCAATCAAGATCACGCCTCCTATCGAGCTGTCGCTGGAATACGGCGTGGAGTTCATCGAAGACGACGAGCTGCTGGAAATCACGCCTACCAGCCTGCGTATTCGTAAGCGCCACCTCAAGGAACATGATCGCAAGCGCGCTTCGCGCGAAGGCTAATCAGCCCTTGCAGTGATGCAACCCTCAACAAAGGCCGCCTTGTGCGGCCTTTGTTGCGTCTGGGGGCAGTAGGTGATTGCGTGTATGGCTGCACCTATGGTTTGTCCTAGGAATGCAGCAGGGGTGACAAAGTCTGCCGCTGTAGTGCGTTATGGTGCTGCCCATCTTGGAGACACAAGGAAGCAACAACAATGACACAAACAAACGCAGATGTTTTGGCCGAAGTACGCGGACAGGTGGGTTTTATTACCCTGAACCGTCCCAAAGCCATCAATGCCCTGTCACTGGGCATGGTGCGCGATTTGCTCGCGCAATTGCTGGCATGGAAAGATGACCCCAAGGTGCTGGCCGTGGCCATTCGCGGCAGCAGCAAAGACGGCGTGTTTGGCCATTTTTGCGCGGGCGGCGACATCCGCTTTTTGCACAGCGCGGGCAGCAAGGGCAATCC
>JAEYRT010000208.1 GCA_023435325.1 Pseudomonadota bacterium
GGTCCTTGCCGCCCATGGACGGGCCTGCTGCCTCGCTGACGAGCATCACCACCAACAAGTCAAACGGTGTGAATTGCCCCACTGTACGCTTGCCGGAGAGGCGCATCATCAACAGCAGCACCACATACACCAGAGCGCCGCGCAGTAGCAGCTCTCCCACACTCACATCCAGTTGCCACATGGCGCATGCTCCTTTTCATGAGCCTGCACTTGCGTGTGAGCGCCCCGACTTGCGGACGGAGCACTTGAACACCTGCTGCAATTGGCGCAGCGCCTGCTCCTTGCGCAGCGGTGTTTCCGCCGCCGTGCAGTCACTGGGCACCCAGACGCGATAGCCCAGCATGCGGGCGTCGGTGGCGCTGAGCATCACGCACATATCGGCTGCCAGCCCCACAATGATCAGCTGCTGGGCCTGAATCTGCATGAGCAGGTGCTGCAGCGGGGTGGAGTGGAAGGCCGAATGCATGGGCTTGAGAATCACCAGATCTTCTGGCGCAGGTGCCAGCATGCGCGCCAACTCACCGCGCTGGCCGGGCAATTCTTGGCAGGCATGCAGGATGTCACTGAATTCGCTGTGCCAGGTGCCGTAGTTGTCATTGGCATAAATGCATGCCGCGCCCTGGCGGACCAAGCGCTGCTTGAGTTTCGCGATGGCCTGCGCCGCCTGCATGGCCGAAGGCAGCAACTGGTGGGCCGTGGGAAAGTCCAGCGGGTTGATGACATCCACCAGCAGCAACACGTTTTTGCTGCGAGGAAACTTGGTGCGTGGCAATGAGCGTGGAGCAGCCATGACGGACACTCAAAGGCAAGGCGTGGCGCAGCGGCTTATGGGCGGCGAGCAGTCTCGTCCTTGGGTGGTGGTGTGTGCGGGCCTCCGCCCTGTGGCCCGTTTTCCTGCAGTTGCTGGCTGTTGGCTTTCTCCTGCTCGCGCTGGGTGAAGTCAACGTGCGCCTCGCGCGGAGCGAAGCGGGGCTTGCCATCCGGGGTAGTGTTCTGTTCTGTGGGTTTCATGCCAACATCCTTTCAGCGCAGTGTTTCAGCCTGGGGTGTTGGTCATGGTGCCTGAGGCGCTTGCGGCTGCATGTAGGCGCAGAACCGCTCGTTGGATCAGGCGCGCTGCGTAGGTTTTCCTCTCATGTGCCTGGAACTGGATGTGTCGCATCGGGAAGCGACCCTGCGCGGCCTGGGCGAAGCAGCCGTCACAGCGCAATGGCACCGGCAACTACAGCGAGATATTGGCGCGACGGATCACCTCACCAAAACGCCTGCTTTCCTCTTGCATGAACTGCTGGAACTCTGCCTCGGTGGGGAAGAAGCCCACATAACCAAAGGTCTGGTATTTGGGGGCGATGTCGGGCTCGCGCAGCACGGCCGTCACGTCAGTGCGGATTCTTGCCACCACATCATCAGGTGTCCTGGGTGAAACGGCCAAGGCGTTCCAGCCTGTCACGGTAGCGTCCGCCGGACCGCCCGATTCCGCTACGGTTGGCACCTCTTCAAAGCCTTCGAGGCGCCGGGGCGCCATGACCGCCAGGAAGCGCAGCTTGCCTGCACGCGCCAGCGGGCCTGCGGTGCCGGAAGAACCCAAGGCAAACGCCAGCTCACCGTTGGCCACACTTTGGTAGAGCTGGCTGGTTTCCTTGTAGATCACGTGTTCCATCTTGGTGTCCGTCAGCGACTCCAGCAAGGCTGAGCCCAGATGCACAGGATTGCCCACGGACCAGGAACCATAGTTGAGCTGCCCCGGACGGGCTTGGGCGTCGGCAATCAGATCGGCCATGGTTTGGTATGGACTGTCATGGGCCACGCAAACAAAGAAGTACGTGTGAAACAACGGCAGCACAACCTTGAAGTCGCTGTTCACGTCGTAAGGCAGTTGCTTGAACAGCGATGGATAGGCCGCAATATGGACGTTGTCCAGCTGGATGATGTCTGTGCCATCGCTGGCACCACGCTTGAAGGCATCAATGGCAATGAAACCGTTGCCGCCAGGCCGGTTCTCGACAATGACGGACTGGTTCCAGAGGCGGCCCAGCTTGTCCGCCAGGATGCGTGACGTGCCATCAGGTCCGCCTCCCACGGGGAAGGGGTTGATGATGCGTACCGGTTTGGTGGGCCAGCTGCTGGCTGGCTGAGCACGCAGGCCTGTCAGGCAGGTCAGGGCAAGAGTGCCCAGGGCAAAGCTGGCGCGGCGGCGGTTCATGGGGCCGGATGCATGCATGGAATGTCTCCTGTATTGATGGCAGGGGGCTTGGGGCAGCCCCCTTTTGTTGGCATTCCCTTCATGGCGATTGTTTGAAATGCGTCGAAATGGATTGTGCCGCGATCTGCGCCCTGAACTTTTCGTTCAACGGCGATGCTTCTCAGGATGCCTTCTCCCGTTACATCGGCGACACCGGCCCCGGCATCGCGCCACGATGATCTGCTCCAAGCGAAGCCATTTGCTGAGCCTGCATGGAGCGGCATGGCTGCCCGCGCCTGCGGGCTTTTTTGTGATGCAAGACGAACATTGGGAGAGCAACGGCATGCAGCAGCGACGCATCGGTCCTTGGAATGTGTTTTCGGTGGCGTTTGGAGGCATGAACCTCAGCCACGGCTATGGTGCGACTGTGTCGTCCGAGCAGGCCGGTCGCTTGATTTCGGCAGCGCTGGATGGTGGCATGACCGTGTTCGATACGGCGGGGCTGTATGGCGTCGGTGCCAACGCGCGTTTGCTTGGCCCTTGGCTCAAAGCCCACCGTGACCGCATCGTGT
>JAEYRT010000233.1 GCA_023435325.1 Pseudomonadota bacterium
GGTCAGTGCCCAGTGGGGGCTGGTGCCCCGTTGGGTCAAATCGGAAAAAGATGCCAAGTTGCGTGCGCCCAAATTGCTGGTGGCCCTCAATGAAACCGTGAGCACCACGCAAGCCTTTCGCGATGCATGGCTGGCCGGGCAGCGCTGTGTCATTCCCATGCAGGCTTTTTATGTCGAGGATCTGCGCGGCGGAAAACCCGTTCCCACCCGCATTGCGCGGGTTGATGGCCAGCCCATGGGCGTAGCCGGAGTCTGGGAGTGCTGGAAGGACCCGCAATCCGGGGCGGAGTTGCTGAGCTACGCCATCCTCACCATCAATGCCAACAACCATGCGCTGATGCGTCGCTACGGACACCCAGGCAGTGACAAGCGCATGCCCGTCATTCTGGGTGAAGGCACTTATGACGCCTGGCTGTCTGCCCGCCAGGATAAGGCGCGCGAATTCATGCGCGCCTATCCGGCGAACTGGTTGCTGGCCAACCCCGTGGAAAACAAAAAGGACAAAAAACCCAAGGGTCTGTTCGATTAAGGCGTGGCAATGCGCCAGGCGTTGCCTACGCCGTGGCCGGTGGCATCACCGGGCTTGCTGTCTTTGGCCCAGTAATACACGGGCTTGCCCTGGTAGGCCCATTGGGGTGTGCCGTCGTCGCGGGTCACCACGCTCCAGTTGCCAATCGGACGGGCGCCTGCAGGGGCCACCAACGGCGGCCAGTTGGTGGCGCAATTGCCGTTGCACACACTTTTGCCGCTGCCCGCCGTGTCACGGTCAAATACATAGAGCGTCATCTGGTTGGGGCCCACGAGCTTGCCATTGAGGACCGTGGCTGGCGAGTGGGCATTGGCCGCTGCAGATGTGCGGGAGGCAGGCGTATGGGTGCAGGCGCTCAGAGCGACAGCAGCCACCAGTGTGAGAGAAGCGTACAGTCTCATGGAGGTCTCCTTGGTTGGCAGGGAACGCGTGGGCGACGTGGCCGGGAGAGGCTGTCTGATTCTTCAATCCTTTGGCCAGACTGCTGCGTAAGGGGGTGTCTGCTTTGATGGTCAGTAAGTACTGGCTGATGGGAGATACACTGCTGTGCTTGAGGTTGGAAAAGACCGTCACAAGCTGATAGGCTGGTGGTCACGATGAAAGCACGCACAAGGAGGTGCTGGCATGAACCGGACCATGACTTTGCTTTCCATCATCGCTATCTTGGTTGCGCTGTACTTGCTGAACAAATATGGCTTGCGCTGAGCCATGTAGGTCACCCGCATGTCATCCCGCACCCGCGTGGGCAGGTGCGGGCCGTTTCCACGCGGGAAGCGGGAGTCTCAA
This sequence comes from Pseudomonadota bacterium, assembly GCA_023435325.1. GTDB lineage: Bacteria > Pseudomonadota > Gammaproteobacteria > Burkholderiales > Burkholderiaceae_C > Comamonas. Next base: position 1,316 of record JAEYRT010000233.1, read on the forward strand.
GCGCTGACGGATTCGGTGAGCAGTGCGTCAACCGAAGCATGTGCAGCCAGGGTCTGGGCGCAGGCCTGGGCGGCTTCTTCGCCCTTTTTCACAAAATGGGAGCGGAAAAAGGACAGCAAATCTTCCGAGGGCTGAAAGTTGTAAGGCGTCAGCGCCACGGAGAACACGGGAACGCCAGTGTCCAGCTGCACGCGCATCAGCCCATCCACCACGGCGGTGGAGACAAACTCATGGTGGTAGATGCCGCCATTGACGATCACGGCGCAGCCAATCACGGCATCAAATTTGCCTGACTCAGCCAGCTTCTTCGCCATCAAGGGGATCTCAAAGGCCCCGGGAACTTCCACTTGGTGAATGCGGGCAGGGGCAGCGCCCAGGGCCTGCAGTTGCTGGGCACAGGCGTTACGCGCCTGGTGCACCACATCGCTGTGCCAGTTGGCGCTGATGATGGCAATGCGGGCTTGCTGCAGCGCAGCGTTGGAGGAGGTGTGGGTGGTCATGGTCTGATTCATGGTTTGTGTCTTGCAGCGACACGTACAACAAATGAATCAGGGCGCGCGAAGGCCGTACACAGCGGTGGCGCAGTCGTGCAAGCGCACGCCAGCACAGCCCGCTGAAAGCAGCTGTCTTCACGTTTCTCTTTCATCCGGACTGTGACCGTCGGCTCTGGAGTTGCACCAGATCTGCTGACCCTGGCAGGGCAGAGCCCACCAAGCGCTCGCGGGCTTGCAGCCAAGGCTGCTTACCGCCGGTGGGGAATTGCGCCCCGCCCTGAGAACGTATGTCGCTAAACACAAGGCATGGCGACAAAGCACATTGTAGGCAGGCTGAGCCGGCAACGTGTCTTCGCTTTCATGCAAGGGCGGCATCGCAGGGGCAACAAAAAACCGCCAGAGCTTGCGCCGTGGCGGTTTCTTGCAAGGGGAAATGCACCGAATTACTTCAGCTTGGTTTCCTTGTACTCGACGTGCTTGCGAGCCTTGGGGTCGAACTTGATGATCGACATCTTTTCAGGCATCGTCTTCTTGTTCTTGGTCGTGGTGTAGAAGTGACCTGTGCCAGCAGTCGAAGCCAGCTTGATCTTTTCGCGTCCGCCTTTAGCAGCCATTTTTATGCTCCTTGAGGAAATTAAGCCTGGCCACGAGCACGCATGTCTGCGAGCACGGAGTCGATGCCGTTCTTGTCGATCAAACGCAGGGCGGCGCTGGAAACACGCAGGCGCACCCAGCGGTTTTCGCTTTCCACCCAGAAACGACGGTACTGCAGGTTAGGCAGGAAACGACGCTTGGTCTTGTTGTTGGCGTGGGAAACGTTGTTGCCCACCATGGGCTTCTTGCCCGTTACTTCACATACGCGTGCCATTTGGACACTCCGATATTTGAAACGGCCACCAGCACTGAAATCTCGCAGGAATGCGTGATGTGCCAGCAGGCCTCACCTCGCCAGTTAAAGGGTGGCGGTAACCCGAATTTGTCGCACTCCGCATCTGGCAGATACCAGCGCTAAATGCAGCAAAGCCCGCAATTATACGGGCTTTGCAGAAAAAGACTCAATCCTTCAGGGATTTACGCGTGGTACAGGGATTATTCCTGTTCCAGGAACCGCTGGGCGTCCAGCGCAGCCATACAGCCGGTACCGGCGCTGGTGATGGCCTGGCGGTAAATATTGTCCTGTACGTCACCTGCGGCAAACACGCCGGGCACGCTGGTCTGGGTGGCAAAGCCCTTGCGTCCGCTCTGGGTGACGAGGTAGCCGTTTTCCATCTCCAGCTGGCCCTGGAAGATGTCGGTATTGGGCGAATGGCCAATGGCGATGAAGCAGCCTTGCAGGGCGACGTCTTCGGTGTGGCCGTCTTGGGTGCTCTTGATGCGGATGCCGGTCACGCCGGACTGGTCGCCCAGCACTTCATCCAGTGTGAAGTGGGTCTTGAGCTCGATCTTGCCTTCCTTGACCTTTTCCATCATCTTGTCGACCAAGATGGGCTCGGCCGTGAACTTGTCGCGGCGGTGAATGACGGTGACCTTGGAGGCGATGTTGGACAGATACAGCGCCTCTTCGACGGCGGTGTTGCCACCGCCGACCACGCACACGGGCTGGTCACGGTAGAAGAAACCGTCGCAGGTGGCGCAACCCGATACGCCGCGGCCCATGAAGGCTTCTTCCGAAGGCAGGCCCAGGTATTTGGCCGATGCGCCGGTGGCAATGATCAGGCTGTCGCAGGTGTAGGTGCCGCTGTCGCCTTGCAGGGTGAAGGGGCGCTTGGACAGGTCGACGCTGTGGATGTGGTCAAACACCATCTGGGCCTTGAAGCGCTCGGCGTGCTCCATGAAGCGTTGCATCAGCTCGGGGCCTTGCACGCCGTTCACATCGGCAGGCCAGTTGTCCACTTCGGTGGTGGTCATCAGCTGGCCGCCTTGGGCCATGCCCGTGACCAACATGGGGTTCAGGTTGGCGCGCGCAGCGTAAATGGCAGCGGTATAGCCGGCAGGGCCGGAACCCAGAATCAAAACTTTGGCGTGTTGGTTGGTGGACATCTTGCTCTTTGGCTGGAAAAGGTGCTGGGCGCCAAGCGCCGCACCCATGTTGAACACATTGGCGCAACACCTTGCGATAAGGCGATGCTTGCACGAGGCAGTCTTGCATTGTAGAAAGCTGGCGGTGCCCTTGGGGGGCGTAAACGTAAACACCGTGATAGATGCAAACTAAAAGCAGCTTCACATCCAGGCAAGAAGGCGCAGATGTTGCAAGTGCTTGCATTGGCGTTTGCAACCGTTTGTTTTCTAGCGATGGCGCTAGGGTAAGCTCCCGTCTGCGTATGACTTATTCCTCCAATGCATTGAATGCAAGTTCTTCCAAGAACGCGCCCCGTCATGGTCTGGCGCGTTTTGGTCATGAGATCTGCCTGATCGCAGGCGCGCTGGCACTGCTTTTTTGGTTGCTGGCGATACTGAGTTATTCCAGCTTGGATCCGGCATGGTCCACTTCAGGCAGTGGCGATGGCGGCATGGTCGACAACTGGATGGGCCGCCTGGGCGCCATCGTGGCAGATGCCTGCTACTTCGGATTCGGCGTCTCGTGCTGGTGGCTCATCGTGATTGCGCTGTATACCCTGGCGCGCTCGGCGTTGCGCTGGATACGCGGGCAAAGCATGCTGGATGTGTCGTTCAAGGAACGCCTGCAGTGGTGGGGCGGGGTGTGTCTGCTGGTGGCCGTGAGCTGTGTGCTGGAGTGGTCGCGCCTGTACCGCTTTGAAGCGTTCTTGCCCGGGCACGCCGGTGGCGTGGTCGGGTATTCGCTGGGCCTGAGCGCCGTGCGCTGGCTGGGCTTTACGGGCTCTGGCTTGATCGGCATTGTGCTGATGGTGGTGGCGCTGGCTGTGGTGTTTCGCTTTTCGTGGGGCGGTGCGGCAGAAAAGCTGGGTGCCCGCATCGAAGCACTGGTGCGCCTGAACCAGCAAAACCGCGAAAAATTCAAAGACAAGGCCGAAGGCCGCAAGGCTGCACGTGAACGCGAGAAAGTCGTGGAGGAAGAGCGCCACGAGCTGGACGAAGGGCACCACGAGCCGGTGCTGATCGTGACTCCACCTGCCACTCCAGCAATGCCCAGCGAGCGTGTGCTCAAGGAGCGTCAGAAACCTTTGTTCCAGGACGCCCAAATGCAGGAAGGTGGCTTGCCGCAGGTGGATTTGCTCGATGCGCCTCCGGCCAAGCAGGAAACCGTGGCGCCTGAAACGCTGGAGATGACCAGCCGCCTGATCGAGAAAAAGCTCAAGGACTTTGGGGTGGAAGTGCGCGTGGTGCAGGCCACGCCCGGCCCCGTGGTCACGCGTTACGAGATCGAGCCTGCGACTGGCGTGAAGGGCTCCCAGGTGGTGAACCTGGCCAAGGACCTGGCGCGTTCACTGTCGCTGGTGTCCATCCGCGTGATTGAAACCATCCCCGGCAAAAACTATATGGCGCTGGAGCTGCCCAACGCCAAGCGCCAGTCGATTCGCCTGTCTGAAGTGCTGGGCTCTCAGGTCTACCACGAGGCCAAGAGCCTGCTGACCATGGGCTTGGGCAAGGACATCGAAGGCAAGCCTGTGGTGGCGGACTTGGCCAAGATGCCCCACGTGCTGGTGGCGGGCACGACCGGCTCCGGCAAGTCGGTGGGGATCAATGCCATGATCTTGTCACTGCTGTACAAGGCCGAAGCCAAGGATGTGCGCCTCTTGATGATCGACCCCAAGATGCTGGAAATGTCGGTCTACGAAGGCATCCCGCACCTGCTCGCACCGGTGGTGACGGACATGAAGCAGGCCGCCAACGGCTTGAACTGGTGCGTGGCTGAAATGGAGCGCCGCTACAAGCTCATGTCCAAGCTGGGTGTGCGCAATTTGGCGGGCTACAACGCAAAGATCCATGAAGCCAAGGCAAAGGGTGAAATCATTGGTAACCCGTTCAGCCTGACGCCGGAGTCGCCTGAACCTCTGGAGCGTCTGCCGCACATCGTCATCGTGATTGACGAGCTGGCTGACCTGATGATGGTCGTTGGCAAGAAGATTGAAGAGCTGATTGCCCGTCTGGCGCAAAAGGCACGTGCGGCAGGCATCCACCTGATTTTGGCCACGCAGCGCCCCAGCGTGGACGTGATCACGGGCCTGATCAAGGCAAACATTCCGACACGTATTGCCTTCCAGGTGTCCTCCAAGATTGACAGCCGAACCGTTCTGGACCAGATGGGGGCCGAAAGCCTGCTGGGCATGGGTGACATGCTCTACATGGCCAGCGGCACGGGCCTGCCGATTCGCGTGCACGGTGCTTTTGTGTCGGACGACGAAGTACACCGGGTCGTGAGTTATCTGAAGGAACAAGGCGAGCCGGATTACGTCGAAGGTGTATTGGAAGCGGCAACATCGGAAGATGGCGGCCTGGACGGTGAGGGAGGCGAAGGGGGCGAAAAGGACCCCATGTACGACCAAGCCGTGGAAATTGTGCTCAAGGACCGCAAGGCCAGCATTTCCTACGTGCAGCGCAAGCTGCGCATTGGCTACAACCGCTCGGCCAATCTGCTCGAACAGATGGAGCAGGCAGGGCTGGTGAGTTCGCTCACCAGCAGCGGTCAGCGAGAAGTATTGGTGCCTGCGCGTCCCGAATGAATCGGTGTCGCAGGCAGCGACATCAAGAAGAAGGGATTTTGAGAATGAAGAAAAGCTTGGGCATCTTGGCTTTGTGGGGCGCACTGCCCTTGGCTGTGTGGGCCGATGGCCTGCAAAGCCTGGAAAACTTTATGCGCACGGCCAAGGCCGGGCAGGCGCAGTTCACGCAGACGGTGACTTCGCCCGCCAAAGAGGGGCAAGCTGCGCGCACCAAGACCAGCAGTGGGGAGTTCTCCTTCCAGCGCCCTGGCCAGTTCAAATTCATCTATACCAAGCCGTTCGAGCAGACCATCGTGGCGGATGGGAAAACGGTCTGGCTGTACGACATGGATTTGAACCAGGTCACCCAGCGCCGCCAGGCCGATGCGCTGGGCAGCACGCCAGCGGCGATCCTGGCTTCCGCCAACGATTTGTCCGGATTGCAAAAGGACTTCGCGCTCAAGTCCGTGCCGGATGCCGATGGCCTGCAATGGGTGGAAGCCACGCCCAAGGCAGCGGATGGGCAACTCCAAAGCGTGCGCGTAGGCTTTGCGGGCGACACCTTGGCGGCCATGGACATTCTGGATGGCTTTGGCCAGCGCTCGCTGATTCGTTTCCACGATCTTCAGGTGCTACCTTCGCTACCAGCAGCCAACTTCAAGTTTGAAGTGCCTGCGGGCGCTGACATCATGCAGCAGTAAGCATTGCTTAAAAAAGTAGCTGCTAACACGCGTGGTTACTGCATTTCAGATGGTTTTGATGCTGAAATGCTTATAAATAAAGCGTGTGCAGCTTTCTTTCTGGTAGCGCATCCTTCCATGGAAAAAGCCCCGCAGGCACTGGCCTGCGGGGCTTTTGCTTGGGAGCCTGTGTGCGTTCAGGCTTGTGCGGGAGCGGGGCGCACGCGGTCCAGCACGCCAGCCAGCACCAGCACCACCAGCACGGGCAGCAGCCAGCCCAGCCCCATGTCGCTGCCCGGCAAGGAGGCGAACACGGCGGGCAGCTTCAAGCCTGCGGCCTGCAGGCCATCGATGATGCCGAACACCAGCGCGACGCTCATCACGGGGATGAAGACGCGCGGCTTGTGCTTCCACAGCTTGGACAGCAGACCCAGGGCAATCAGTGCAATGGCCACGGGGTAGATGGTCACCAGCACGGGCACGGCCACCGCAATCAGCTGTGCCAGGCCCTGGTTGGCCACGGCAGCGCTGAATATCGACATGACAATCACCACGGTGCGGTATTGGATGCCAAACAGCTGGCTGAAATAGGCGGAACAAGCGCTGACCAGACCCACGCCCGTGGTCAAGCAGGCCAGCAGAATCACGGCGGCCAGCAGCAGGATGCCGCTGGTGCCGAACACGTTGTCCACATAGGTGGTCAGAATCTGCACGCCGCTGGCGTCCGCCGGCACGACCGTGCCGCTCATGGCGCCCAGATAGATCAGCGAGAGGTAGACCAGACCCAGGCCCAGCGCGGCGATGATGCCTGCATAGATGGTGTAGCGCGTGTGCAGGCGCGTGTCGGTCACGCCGGCGGCCTTGATGGAAGCCACGATCAGAATGCCGAAGACCAGCGATGCCAGCGCATCCATGGTCTGATAGCCCATCAGAAAGCCCTGTGCCAGCGCCTTGCCCGAAGAGGCATAGGTTGCGACGGGCGTGGCGATGTCACCGGCAGGTGCCAAAAAGGCGGCAGAACCCAGGATGGCCAGCACCACAATCAGCGCAGGCGTGATGATCTTGCCGATGTTGTCCATGAGCTTGCCGGGGAACAGCGACAAGATCATGACCAGCAAAAAGTAGCCGATGGTGAAAACCAGCAAGGCTTCGGGCGTGTTGCCGGTGAATGGCGCCATGCCTACCTCGAACGACACGGTGGCCGTGCGCGGTGTGGCAAAGAAGGGGCCAATCGTCAGGTAGATCGACAGGCCCATCAACGTGCCTGCCAGCTTGCCGATGGGGCTGGTCAGCGTATCGAGGCCACCGCCCACACGCGCCAGCGCGATCACGCCCAGCAGAGGCAGGCCGACGCCGGTGAGCAAGAAGCCCAGGGCGGCTGTCCATTGGAATTCACCCGCAGCCAGGCCGACGCTGGGCGGAAAAATGATGTTGCCAGCCCCGAGGAACAGGGCAAATGTCATGAAGCCGAGGGCCAGAATGTCCCGCGTCTTGAGTGTTGTCATGGAGAAAACCTAAAACCAGAAAGTCGATACATCTGTGGATGTGACAGAAGGACTTTGTTGCAAAACGATGAGGCAGGGTCCGTGCGCAGTCGCTGCGGCGTCGGATATCGAGGCCCGCAGGAGCGAGGAAGATTGCAAGCCAAGGGTTGAAACGCTTGCAACGCTGGATGGGTCTTCGTGGCGATTAAGCTTGTGACTTCGGCACAAAGGGCTGCGGGGGTACATGAATGATGGCGATGGCCATCGTGCATAGCGTGCAGACATCCGCTGAACCACCTATTTTGCCGCATATGAAGTTCTGTTATATGGCGAACTACAAAACAACCCTGAAAGCTGCAGACGATTTGTCAGGCATCAAAAGCGATAGCAAAAACACCTTGCACCAACCATTGCCAGAGCGCCTGCGCCCCAAAAATCTGGGCGAGGTGGTGGGGCAGCAACAGGTGCTGGGCGAGGGCATGCCGCTGCGGCTGGCGTTTGAGTCCGGCCGTCCGCACAGCTGCATCTTGTGGGGCCCGCCCGGCGTGGGCAAAACCACGATTGCGCGCTTGATGGCCGATGCGTTTGATGCGCAGTTCATTGCCATCAGCGCGGTGCTGGGCGGCGTCAAGGACATCCGAGAGGCCGTTGAAAAGGCCGAAGCGGCGCGCAGCGGCCTGATGCCGCAGCGCACGATCGTGTTTGTGGACGAGGTGCACCGTTTCAACAAAAGCCAGCAAGATGCCTTCTTGCCGCATGTGGAAAGCGGGCTGTTCACCTTTATCGGTGCCACTACAGAAAACCCTTCGTTTGAAGTGAATTCCGCGCTGCTCAGCCGCGCTGCGGTCTATGTGCTGCACAGCCTGACAGCTGAAGATTTGAAGCAGATTGTGGTCAGGGCCCAGGCCTTGCAAGCCGTTCCTGCTATCGAAGATGATGCGCTGGAGCGCCTGATTGCCTATGCCGACGGCGATGCGCGGCGTTTGCTCAACACGCTGGAGACTTTGTCCATCACGGCGGAGCAAGCCAAGGTCAGCACCATCACCGACGCTTGGCTGCTGCAGGTGCTCGGTGAGCGCATGCGCCGCTATGACAAAGGCGGAGAGCAGTTCTACGACACCATCAGCGCGCTGCACAAATCGGTGCGTGGCTCCGACCCCGATGCCGCGTTGTACTGGCTGGTGCGCATGCTGGATGGCGGGGTCGATCCGCGCTACCTGGCGCGGCGCATTGTGCGCATGGCCTGGGAAGATATTGGCCTGGCGGACCCGCGTGCCATGCAAATGGCCAACGATGCCGCCGCGACCTATGAGCGCCTGGGCAGCCCCGAGGGCGAATTGGCACTGGCGCAGGCCGTGATTTACCTGGCCGTCGCGCCCAAGAGCAATGCGGGCTACAAGGCCTACAACCAGATGCGCGCCCTGGTCAAAACCGAAGGCACGCGCCCCATTCCCATGCATTTGCGCAATGCGCCCACCCAGATGATGAAGGACATGGACTGGGGCAAAGGTTACCGCTATGCACACGATGAAGAGGGCGGGTTTGCTGCGGGCGAAGACTATTTTCCCGAGGGCATGGACAACCCGCACCTGTACCAGCCCGTGCCCCGAGGGCTGGAGATCAAGATTGGCGAGAAATTGGCACATTTGCGGCAGTTAAATGCCGCTGCCAGCCAGCGCCGCAAGCCTTGAACAGGCGGATTGGGAAGAAATTTGTTGTTGCACTGCAACAAAAAAATGTGAAACTTTTGGTAGCTGTTCGTTTACCAGTTTCTATTGTCTCCATGAGTGCATGGTGAATAGTGTGTGCTTACGTCAATTTGATGTTTTACGGCGTTTGTCACACAAATGTCATAAAAAATTCATTAAATCTTCACTGCGTTGTCATGGAGAATCCACGCTGCACCGGCTGCCCACGATGTGGGTGCGAGGCCTGAGAAGGCTGCTGGGGTGCTGACCAGCCTGATGGTTTGATGGTTGGACGGTGCACAAGTGCAGGCGGTTCGGTATTACCGCACAAGCAATTATTTCTGCAGCCTACGCGCTTGGTGCGTGTGGGCTGTTTAACTTTCACTCGCACAATCCTCTAAGGAGCGTTCATGCTGTTTGGCAAGCTCTTGCCCCGCGAAGGCAATTTTTTCGAAATGTTCAACCAGCACGCGGATCGCATCGTCGAAGCAGCGCGTGCCTTCTCGCAAATGGTGGCGAACTACAACGATCTGCATCTGCGCGAAAAATACAACGCGGACGTGGACAATGCCGAACGCGCAGCAGACCGTGTGACGAACGAAGTTACCAAGACGCTGCACCAGACCTTTATTACGCCGCTGGACCGCGAGCACATCCACGGCCTGATCAATGCCATGGACGATGTGGCCGATCTGATCCAGGACTCCGCCGAAGCCATGGCGCTGTATGACATCCGCCAGATGACGGAAGAGATGACCCGCTTGGCAGATCTGAGCCTCAAGTGTTGCGAACGCGTACGTGACGCGGTGAAGCTGCTGGGCCAGATTGCGGACCAGTCCAATGCGGAAGCGGCGCTCAAGACCTGCGAGGAAATCGATCGTCTGGAGTCGGACGCCGACCGCGTGCTGCGTGCCGCGATGAGCAAGCTGTTCCGCGAGGAAGAGGATGTGCGTGAGCTGATCAAGCTCAAGGGCGTGTACGAGCTGATGGAATCCATCACCGACAAGTGCGAAAACGTGGCCAACACCCTTGAGGGCATCGTCCTCGAGAACTCCTGATCGATCAGCACAGGGAATCCTGACCATGGAAACCGTACAAGCTGCCCTGTGGGTGGTCATCCTGCTGGTGGCAATGGCGCTGATTTTCGACTTCATGAATGGCTTTCATGATGCGGCGAATTCGATTGCGACCGTTGTCTCCACCGGCGTGCTCAAACCCACACAAGCCGTGGTGTTTGCCGCCTTTTTCAACTTCATCGCCATTTTTGTCTTCCACCTGAGCGTCGCCGCTACTGTGGGCAAGGGCATTGTCACGCCCGATATCGTGGACACCCACGTGGTGTTCGGGGCATTGTCCGGGGCCATCATCTGGAACCTGATCACTTGGTACTACGGCATCCCCTCCAGCTCCTCGCATGCGCTGATCGGTGGCATTGTCGGTGCGGTAGTGGCCAAGGCCGGCACATCGCCGTTGATTGCTGCGGGCCTGATCAAGACCGTGTCCTTCATCTTCATCTCGCCCTTGTTTGGCTTCATCTTCGGCTCGCTGCTGATGGTGGCCGTGGCCTGGATCTGCCGCCGTGCGCGCCCCAGCAAGGTGGACAAATGGTTCCGTCGCCTGCAACTGGTGTCTGCCGGTGCCTATTCGCTTGGCCACGGTGGCAACGATGCGCAAAAGACCATCGGTATCGTGTGGCTGCTGCTGCTGGCAACGGGTTATATGTCTTCCGCCGATACAGCGCCTCCCCTGTGGGTGATTGTGAGCTGCTATGCCGCCATTGGCCTGGGCACCATGTTTGGTGGCTGGCGCATTGTGAAAACCATGGGCCAGAAGATCACCAAGCTCAAGCCCGTGGGCGGCTTCTGTGCGGAAACCGGCGGCGCCATCACGCTGTTCACCGCCACCATGCTGGGTGTGCCTGTGTCCACCACCCACACCATCACCGGCGCGATTGTGGGCGTGGGCTCCACCCAGCGCATGAGCGCCGTGCGCTGGGGCGTGGCGGGCAATATCGTCTGGGCGTGGATTTTGACCATTCCGGCCAGCGCTTTTGTGGCGGCCGTGGCTTATTGGGTGAGCTTGCAGCTGTATTGAGGCAGCGTAGATCGGCTCAAAATAAGAGCGCCTATCGCTGAATGCATAAGGACTTCAAAGTGAAAACACTTTGAAGTCCTTATTTTTTGGGCGTTGCCAGCTCACTTTTTTGTTTAGTGCTCTTGCGAAATCTTGCGCGCTTCCTCGATCTGGAATTCGAAGTAGTGCTGAAAACTGTAGGCCAGGCTGGCCATCAGCACGGCAGCTCCCACCATCAGAGACAGGGCAATGGCTCCAATCGTGAACCAGTTGGTGCTGCCCTGCGCTGCGGTCTGTGCCGCTTGCGGGTTGAAGCGGGCATTCCATTGCTCAGGGCTGCTCAGACCATAAAGAATGGCCACCAAGGCGCAGCTTGCAATGGTGAAACCCAGCAAGGGAATCAATACCCAGCTGAGCCGGTCATCCTGCCCAAACTGTTGCACACGCTGGATGCCGTACAGCCCCAAAGCGGTGGGAATGGGCAACATCCAGCCGAGCGTGTCGCCCAGGCCATGCAGATAAAACCGGTGCAGGCCCAAAGGCCCGCCAACAAACGCCAACCACGCAGCAACCGTCTTGTTTTTCATGTGCCCATTATTCGGGCGAGGTGCTGGCCCCTGCACCTAGGGACTTCTCCATCATCACCACGTCCAGCCAGCGGCCAAACTTCCAGCCCACATCGCTGAGTGTGCCCACATGCGCAAAGCCAGCCGCGCGGTGTACGCCTACCGAGCCAGCGTTGGCACTGTCTCCAATCACGGCGATCAGCTTGCGCACGCCTGCCGCCTCGCACTCGCGGCACAAAGCCTCCAGCAGCAGGCGCCCAATGCCTTGGCCACGCGCCTGTTCGGCCACATAGATCGAATCCTCCGCCGAGAAGCGATAGGCCGGGCGGGGTTTGAACCAGTTGGCATAGGCATAGCCCAGGATGGCGCCGTCATCGCCTTCGGCCACCAGCCAGGGCAGTTTTTTGTTCAACACATCCTGACGACGGATTGCCATGTCCTCCAGGGACGGTGCTTCGGTTTCAAAAGTGCCCGTCCCATGCAGCACGTGGTGGCGGTAAATGGCTGCAATAGCCGGAAGATCCAGAGGCTGGCTGGCACGAACGGTAGGCATGGAAATTGAAATCCTATACAATGCTACGTTTTGGGCGTGTCGCTGGCCGGGTGGCCATGTCGCGTGTCTCAAACGCCCTGAAAAATCTTGCAGCAAATTTGCTGCGACCACCCGAAGGATAAATCATGGTCGTTATTCGACTCTCCCGCGGCGGCTCCAAGGCTCGTCCGTTCTTCAACATCGTTGTTGCTGACAAGCGCGTGCGTCGCGACGGCGCTTTCATCGAGCGCGTGGGTTTCTACAACCCTAACGCCCGTGGCGCTGAAGAAGGTCTGCGCGTGGCGCTGGACCGTGTGGCTTACTGGAAGGGCGTTGGCGCCCAGGCCTCCGACACTGCTGAGCGCCTGATCAAGCAAGCTGCCGCCAAGGCCGCTGCTTAATTAGCACCTCCATTGAAAACGGGTTCCGTTGGCTAGTCTGACGGAACCCGTTTTTTTGTTTTTTGCTGCCTTTGATTGATTCCCATGAGCCACATGCCTGAACTTGAGTCCACCGTGCTGCCTGCAGATGCTGTGGAAGTCGGTCGCATTGCGGACGCTTGGGGGGTGAAGGGATGGTTCAAGGTCATTGCCTACAGCGCAGACCCTGAAGCCTTGTTCACTGCCAAGCAATGGTTTTTGCTGCCTGCCGAAAAAGGCGCTAAGAATTTTGTGGGTACGCGGATTTTGCCCGTCAAGCAGGCGCGTCCCCACTCGGACACCATCGTCGCCACATCGCCTGTCGTGCCCGATCGAAATGCCGCCGAAGCCTTGCGCGGAGCCCGTGTGTTTGTGGCACGTGAGCACTTTCCCAAGACCGACGATGGCGAGTATTACTGGGTGGACCTGATGGGCCTGCAAGTGGTCAACCGTGAAGGCGTGGCCTTGGGCGTGGTCAAGGACTTGCTGGCCACGGGTCCACAAACCACCTTGGTGCTGACCTACGAGGAAGGCGGCAAAGAGCGTGAACGCATGATTCCTTTTGTGGATGCCTACATCGACAACGTGGACTTGCCTGGCAAAACCATTACGGCTGACTGGCAGCCCGATTACTAAATACGACACCCCAAGCCGCGCCAGTGCGAGGCATGCTTTCCATGCGCTTTGACATCATCACTCTGTTTCCCGAAATGTTTGCCTCGTTTTTAGAAAGCGGGGTGACACGCCGTGCCTACAGCACGGGGCAGGTGGCGGTGCATCTGTGGAATCCGCGTGACTATGCGCAAGGCAACTATCGCCGTGTCGACGACCGCCCCTTTGGCGGTGGCCCCGGCATGGTGATGATGGCCGAGCCGCTGCAACATTGCATGGATGCCATTCGCGTGGCCCGCCTGGAGGCAGGCGAAGCAGCGGCGGCGCCGGTGGTGCTGTTCTCGCCGATTGGCACCACGCTCAGGCATGAGGTGGTGGCGCAGTGGAGCGAAGGCCAGGGCGCGATCTTGCTATGCGGGCGCTACGAAGGCATTGACCAGCGCTTTATCGACAAGCACGTCACCCACCAGATCAGCCTGGGTGATTTTGTGCTGTCCGGTGGCGAGCTGGCAGCCATGGTCATGCTGGATGCGATCACGCGTCTGCAGCCTGGGGTGCTCAATGATGAGGGCAGCTTTCAGCAAGACAGCTTCAATCCCGCTCTCGATGAGCTGCTGGACTGCCCGCACTACACGCGCCCGGAAGTGTGGGAAGGCCACGAAGTGCCAGCCGAGCTGCTCTCCGGCCACCATGCCAATATTGAGCGCTGGCGCCGTGACCAGCGTCTGCGCATTACCAGCGCACACCGCCCCGAACTGATTGAGCAGGCGCGTGCCCAGGGCCTGCTCAATGCCAAAGACGAAGGGTTTTTGGCAAAAAATGCGTCCAAGCTATAATTGCCGGTTCTTTGATCCTCTATCCGGCCGCTGCATCGGTTTGAATGCAGCCATAGCGCCAATCCCGGCGCTTGCCAATCCTGGCGCGGACAAGATCAAGATGGATGAATCATGAATCTGATCCAAACTCTTGAGCAAGAAGAAATTGCTCGCCTGAACAAGGAAATCCCCGCATTCGCACCTGGCGACACCGTGATCGTGTCCGTGAACGTGGTGGAAGGTAACCGCAAGCGTGTACAGGCCTACGAAGGCGTGGTGATCGCGAAGCGCAACCGTGGTCTGAACAGCGCGTTCATCGTGCGCAAGATCTCTTCCGGTGAAGGCGTGGAGCGTACGTTCCAGACTTACTCGCCTCTGATCGCCAAGATCGAAGTGAAGCGTCGTGGTGATGTGCGTCGTGCCAAGCTGTACTACCTGCGTGAGCGCAGCGGTAAGTCTGCACGTATCAAGGAAAAGCTGCCCCAGCGCAAGGCTGCTGCAGTTGCAGCTGCTGAGTAATCAGCGTCAGCCTTTCCTGGCAAAAGCCGCTACAGTTCGCTGTGGCGGCTTTTTTTATGGCTGCGGAGACATCACTCTTGCCTTCCAGTTCTGCACCACCGCGGTCAGTTTCTTTGACTGCCAGTATTCCCAACTTCGATCCACGTCAGGTTCCTGTGGTGGGCATGGATGACCATTTGCCCAGTGTGTCCCTGATGCAGCAAACACCTTCCGCATTGCGTGCACGCTTCGTGCAGCCACCGCTGTGGCAGCCGGAGGTGCGCAAGGAAGGGCGTTTCGCAGACCGCACGCCTGCACAGGCAGCCGTGCTCGTGCCCCTGGTGCAGCGGGAGGAGTTGACGGTGTTGCTGACACAGCGCACCGCACACCTGTCTACCCATTCCGGCCAGGTGGCTTTTCCGGGCGGTAAACGGGACCCTGAAGACATTGATGCCGTGGCGACTGCCTTGCGCGAGGCGCAGGAGGAGGTGGGTCTGGATGCCTCGCAGGTGGAGGTGCTGGGCAGCTTGCCGGTTTACGAAACCGGCACGGCTTTTTTGGTGACTCCCGTGGTGGCACTGGTGGAGCCCACGGTGCAGTTGCCACCCAATCCCTATGAAGTGGCCGATGTGTTTGAAGTGCCGCTGCGTTTTCTGCTAAACCCCTCCAATCACCGTCGTCACCGTCTGCAGTGGCAGGGGGTGGAGCGGGAGTGGTTTTCCATGCCTTATGACGATGCGGGGGTGGAGCGCTATATCTGGGGCGCGACAGCCGGCATGCTGCGCAATTTCTACCGTTTCATGAGCGCCCGACTTTAAGAAAAGTTACAGAAAGTGGCGCGCCCGATGCTTGCCGCTATCATCGCCTTATGAGTTTCTTTGCCATCTTGCTTGCCCTGTTGCTGGAACAGGCGCGTCCGCTGTCTCGGGAGAATCCTGTGCACGCCGGTATCCGGGCGTGGTCCGTATCTGTCCGTCGCAACTTTGATGCGGGGCGCGAGCACCATGGCTGGGTGGCCTGGGGGTTGGCGCTGGTGCCTCCGGTGCTGCTCGTCGTTGGCGTGTACTGGCTGCTGATGCGCTGGGTGGGCTGGCCTGTGGCCATGCTCTGGAATGTGGCTGTGTTGTATGTGACTTTGGGCTTTCGGCAGTTCAGTCATCACTTCACACGCATTCGCGATGCCCTGGAGCGCGGGGATGAACAAGCGGCACGCGAAATCCTGGCGGAATGGCGTCAGGTGGACGCGACGGAAGTGCCACGCAGTGAAGTGGTGCGCCATGTCATTGAATACTCGGTCTTGAGCGCACATCGCCATGTGTTTGGCGTGCTGTTCTGGTTTGCGGTGCTGGCGGCGCTGGGCCTGGGCCCGGCGGGCGCTGTGTTCTACCGGGTGGCGGAATACCTGTCGCGTTACTGGTCACGCAAATCGATCGGCGGGGCTGCACCCGTGAGCGAGCGTTTGCAGTATTCGGCCAAGCAGGCGTGGGTGGTGATTGACTGGCTGCCTGCGCGCATGACGGCACTGGGTTTTGCCGTTGTCGGCAGCTTTGAGGAGGCGATTGACGGGTGGCGCTTCCATACCAAGCACTTTCCCAATGACAACGATGGTGTGATCCTGGCAGCGACGGCTGGCGCCATCAATGTGCGCTTGGGTGGGGAAACACTCAAGATGCGCGAAGACTTGGTCGTGGCCCCGATCGGGGATGATGAGGACGCCTGGCAGGAGCCTGGTGTGACGCCAGGGCGTGAAGCCGAAACAGGCCATCTGAGGTCGGTGGTGGGCCTGGTGTGGCGCAGTGTGGTGGTGTGGATGCTGCTGCTGGCTTTGCTCAGCCTGGCGCGACTCTTGGGTTAAAAAGATAGCTGCTTACGTTGATTGCATAAGCGCTGACAGCATTTCTCATGCGCAAAAGCCTGCTGTATCAACAGCAGGCTTTCTGTTGTTTGGTTTTGGCGTGTGCGTTCAGTACTTGTAGCCGGTACTCAATTCCTCAAACAGTTCCGTATAGATGCGGTAACGGCTGGGGTGGATGTAGTGCGGGCTGCCTTCATTGCCGACCTCTGCCATCACAGCACAGCCGGGCTCGTGCAGGTGCGTGCAGTTGTAGAACTTGCACTGATCGGCCAGGGCACCAATGTCGGGCATGCACTTGGGCAGGTCGGTCGCAGCAATGTGGTACAGGCCAAACTCCTGAAAACCGGGTGAATCAATGATGGCTGTGGTGCGCGCTTCATCCATCCAGTACCAGCTTGTGGTGGTGGTCGTGTGCTTGCCGGTGTTGAGGACGCGCGAGATCTCGTTGGTCGCCGCTTGTGCTCCTGGCACCAGCAGGTTGATCAGCGTGCTCTTGCCCACACCCGAGGGGCCGAGTACAAAGGTGCGTTTGCCTGCCAGCAGGGCCATCAGTGCTTCTTTTTGCTCTGGGTCGTTGCTGGTGAGGTTCAGCGGGATGATGGGGTAGTGCTCGCTGCCATCCTCATTCAGGATGCTGCGGTAGGCCTCGAGGCGCTGCCAGGCAAAAGCAAATGGCTCTTCAAGGTCGTACTTGTTCAAGGCAATGACGGGTGTGATGCCCGCATCTTCGGCGGCGATCAAGGCGCGGGCCAGCTGGCTTTCCGAGAACACCGGCTCGGCCGCAATCACGATCAGCACTTGGTCGAGATTGGCGGCAAAGGTCTTGGTGCGGATTTCGTCTTGGCGGTAGAGCAGGTTGCTGCGCTCCAGCACTTGTTCAATCGTGCCTTCTTCGCCTTGGCCCGGCGGTGGGGCTTGCCAGAGCACGCGATCGCCGACCACCGCCTGACTTTTCTTGCCACGTGGGTGGCAGATGCGGCGCTCGCCATCCGGTGTTTCCACAATGCAGTGGCGTCCGTGGCTGCCAACCACCAAGCCTTCGGTGGAGGCTGCCGCCGAGGCGATGGCGGCTTTGCTATGTCTGCGGCTCATGCGGCACTCACGGGGTTAGAGGTTGCGGGCGCTGGCATGCGCGCAAGACGCTCCACGGCAGGTGGGTGCGAATAGTAGTAGCGTGCGTACACAGGATCGGGGGTGAGGGTGGAGGCATTGTCTCCATACAGTTTGAGCAAGGCGCTGGCCAAGGCACTGCCCTGGGCTTGCTGCATGGCGTAGGCATCGGCCTCAAACTCGTCGCGGCGCGAAAAATGGGCCATCAAAGGCGAAAGCCAGAACGTAAACACAGGCAAGGCGAGCATAAGCAGCAGCAGCGCCAGGGCGTCATCGTGTGCCGGCAGGCCAAAGGCCGTGGCCGTGCTGGGCATCACGCCCAGCCCGGTGTAGAACCACACTTGCTGTGACAACCAGCCCAAAATGGCAAAGCCCACCAGGCTCAGCACAAACATGCCGATCATGCGCTTGGTGATGTGCTTGTGCTTGAAATGGCCCAATTCGTGCGCGAGTACCGCTTCCACCTCATCGGCATTCAGTTGTTTGAGCAAGGTGTCATAGAACACCACGCGCTTGGAGGCTCCAAAGCCCGTGAAATAGGCATTGGCATGGGCCGAACGGCGGCTGCCGTCCATCACAAACAAGCCCTTGGCAGCAAAGCCGCAGCGCTGCATCAGATGGGTGACGCGGGCTTTGAGCGTTTCGTCAGCCAGGGGCTCGAACTTGTTGAACAGGGGGGCGATGAAGGTGGGGAAAATCCACATCAGCAACAGCTGAAAGCCAGTCCAGATAGCCCATGCCCAGAGCCACCACAGACTACCGGTGGCACCCATGAACCACAACATCACCCAAGCGATGGGCAGGCCAATCGCAGTGGCCAGCAAGGTGGATTTGAGCAGGTCGCCCAGCCAAATACCGACGGTACTTTTGTTAAAGCCAAAGCGCGCTTCCAGCACGAAGGTCTGGTAGAGCGAAAAAGGCAGATCCAGCGCACCTGAGATCAGCGCGAAAGCGGCCAGCAGCGCCAATTGCTGGGCCATGCCAGCGTCCATGGCTTGGAGCAGTGCCTGATTCAATGCGTTGAGGCCGCCCAGCAGCGTCCAGCCCAAGAGCACCACAGCGCCCCAGGCCATGTGCCACAGACCAAAGCGTGCTTTGGCGAGTGTGTAGTCCGCCGCTTTCTGGTGGGCCGCTAACGAGATATGGGCCGCGAATGTGGCAGGCACTTGGTGACGATGTCGTGCGACATGGCGCACCTGACGGGTGTTGAGCCACAGCTGCACCAGCAGCTGCAGTGCCAATGCAATGGCAAAGGCCAGAGTCAGCAGCATCGAGGAGGAAAAATCAGAGTTTGTGGGCATGTACGGTGAGTGTAGGCGACAATTTGGGCATGTCTTTTGCCTCTGCTTCTGAAACCCCCGCGCTGCCCAAGTCTGATCTCAATCTGGTGTGGCTGGATTGTGAAATGACGGGTCTGAACCCCGAACATGACCGCATTATCGAGATCGCCGTTGTAGTGACCAACGCCAGCCTGGACATTCGTGTGGAAGGGCCGGTGTTTGCCATTCACCAAAGCGACGAACTGCTCAATGGCATGGACGCGTGGAACAAGGGAACGCATGGCCGCAGTGGCTTGATTGACAAGGTCAAGGCTTCCACCGTGACCGAAGCGCAGGCCGAGGCCCAGCTGATTGCCTTTCTGAGTCGGTACGTGCCCAAGGGCAAGGTGCCGCTGTGTGGCAACAGCATTGGCCAGGATCGCCGCTTCCTGGCGCGTTACATGCCCAAGCTGGAAGCCTATTTGCACTACCGCAATGTGGATGTGAGCACCCTCAAGGAACTGGCCAGGCGCTGGAAGCCCGAGGTGGTCAGCGGTTTCAAGAAAGCGCAGCGCCATACGGCCTTGGCGGATGTCATGGAATCCATTGACGAGCTGTCCCACTACCGCGCCCACTTTCTGAATCTGCCTGCAGTCGTGGTGGAACAAACCCCTGGCATTTGAAGAATATCCAGCAACGTGCGATAATTGCCGACTTGCCTTTGAAAGTGGTCCGTATAGCGACTGCAAGGCATTTTGCGCATCTCCCATCACTCACCGGGCACCGACACCCGCACGCCGGGCTGCTTTTGACAGCAGCCAGCGCTGCCGAACACGACAGCCCACCGTCTTCACACCAAGTGAAGCGCATTGTTTGACGGTTGATGTTTCCCCTAACCGTCATGAAAGCAGCACAGCCGCCGTGCAGGGTGCCGCTTTCCGCGTGAGAAATACATGAACGATATTCTGAATGAGCAGGGCCGTCTGGCCGCTGCAGACGTGTCTTTGGACGCAACCCTGGACAACATGCTGGCCGAAGTCAATGGCGCAGATGAAGCTATTGAAGTAGAGCAAGGCCCCAATCCTTTTGAAGCACTGGGCCTGGCGCCCGAGCTGGTGCGTGCCGTTACCGATCTGGGTTATACCCAGCCTACCCCTGTGCAGGCCCAGGCCGTGCCTCTGGCCATGGGGGAAGGTGCGGATGCCGACGGTTACATCGATCTGATGGTGTCCAGCCAGACAGGCTCGGGCAAGACTGCCGCTTTCCTGTTGCCTGTGCTCAACACGCTGATTCAGCAAAAGAACGAAGAGGACGCAGCGGCCAAGGCCGAGTACGACCGTCTGGTGGCGGAAGCCGCTGCACGTGGCGAACCCACTCCCAAGCGCAGCAAGCGCAAGGACCCCACCAATCCTCGCAATTTCAAGGCTGCCGTGCCTGGCGCCTTGGTGCTGTGCCCCACACGTGAATTGGCCCAACAGGTGGCGCATGACGCGATCGAGTTGGTCAAGCACTGCCGCGGTCTGCGTGTAGCCAACGTGGTGGGCGGCATGCCTTACCAGGTGCAGATTGCCAAGCTGCAAAACGCCAACCTGGTGGTGGCAACCCCTGGTCGTCTGCTGGACCTGCAGCGCTCGCTGCAGATCAAGCTCGACAAGGTGCAGTTCCTGGTGGTTGACGAGGCCGACCGCATGCTGGACCTGGGCTTTGCCGATGATCTGGCCGAAGTGAACCAGCTGACCGAGCAGCGCAAGCAAACCATGATGTTCTCGGCCACGTTTGCACCACGCGTGCAGCAGCTGGCCATGCGTGTGATGCACGACGGCGGTGCCAACGTCAAGAAGGTGACCATCGCCACGGCGCAGGAAAAGCACGCCAACATCAAGCAGGTGCTGTTCTGGGCGGACAACGCCCAGCACAAGCGCAAGCTGCTGGATCACTGGCTGCGTGACGAATCCATCAACCAAGCCATTGTGTTTGCTTCCACCCAGGTGGAGTGCGACGGCTTGGCGACCGATCTGCAGGAAGCGGGTTTCTCCGCTGCTGCGTTGCACGGTGCTCTGAGTCAGGGTCTGCGCAACCGCCGCCTGATGGCGCTGCGCAATGGCCAGATCCAGGTATTGGTGGCAACTGACGTGGCTGCGCGCGGTATTGACGTGCCTACGATCACCCACGTATTCAACTACGGCCTGCCCATGAAGGCCGAGGACTACACCCACCGTATTGGTCGCACCGGTCGTGCAGGCCGTGAGGGTGTGGCCGTGACATTTGCGGAATTCCGCGACCGTCGCCGTGTGTTTGACATCGAGGGTTACACCCGCCAGCAGTTCAAGGCCGAAGTGATTCCTGGCATGGAACCCCAGCAGCGTTTTCCATCCGCCGGCGAGCGTGATGGCCGTCGTGGTGGCGGTGGTCGTGGTGGCTTTGGTGGCCGCCGTGACGGTGAAGGCTATGGCCGCAAGCAAGGCTTTGGTGACCGTGGTGGTTTCGGTGGTGGCCGTCGTGAAGGTGGTTTTGGTGGTGACCGTCCCCGCTTTGAAGATCGTGGGGATCGCGGTGGTTTCGGCGGTGGTCGTCGCGAAGGCGGCTTTGGCGGAGATCGCCCACGTTTTGAAGACCGTGGCGGTGCACGCGGTGGCTTTGGTGGCCAGCAGCGCCGTGAAGGCGGTTTCGCTGATCGCAAGCCTGCGTTCGGTGATCGTCCGGAGCGCGGTGGCTTTGGTGGTGAGCGTCCCCGTTTCGGTGGCGGCGAGCGTCGCGAAGGTGGTTTCGGTGGCGGTCGTCGTGAAGGCGGCTTCGGTGGAGATCGCCCTCGCTTTGAAGACCGTGGTGACCGTGGCAGCTTTGGCGCCCCTCGCCGTGAGCCCAAGAGCTTTGGCGGTCGCGATGACCGCGGTGGCTTTGGTGGCGAGCGCCGCAAGAGCTTCTCGCGCGACCGTTAAGCTGTAAGGCTTTCAACCTCCCAAAAGAACCGGCTGCGTGCCGGTTTTTTTGTGCTGATGAAATTTTAAAAGATAGCTTCTTGCGTAAGAAACAAGCCAATTTCAGATAGTTTTTATTTTGAAAGTGCTGTGCTTATTGCGTGAGCAGCTATTTTTTTTGAAAGATTGAGGCAACAAAAAAGCCTGTCTTGTGACCAAGACAGGCTTTGATTTGGTGGGCCCTGAAGGATTCGAACCTTCGACCAACGGATTAAGAGTCCGCTGCTCTACCAACTGAGCTAAGAGCCCTGCTGTAACCAGAAGGTCATTGCTGCGGCAGCAATGATGAAAATTTTGGTGGGCCCTGAAGGATTCGAACCTTCGACCAACGGATTAAGAGTCCGCTGCTCTACCAACTGAGCTAAGAGCCCGTTCTGGATCTGCCAGAGCGTTTGCAAGAGAGAGGTGAAGTGGTGGGCCCTGAAGGATTCGAACCTTCGACCAACGGATTAAGAGTCCGCTGCTCTACCAACTGAGCTAAGAGCCCACTTCATTGCCGTTGTTCTCAAGCAAGACCGCTATTATGCACGAAAAAATTTTATGCTCAGGGAAAGTCCTTGCTTTTTTCGTGCATGTATGTCGGGATTACTGCATGGCGTTGCGGCTGGCCAGTTCCACAAACAGGCCGCTGTGGTCCAGCTCGCCCAGCCCGTGCTCCACGCCATCGGCGTACAGCTGTTCGAACAGGGCCGTGATCGGGGCATCGAAGCCAATCTCCTGGGCTGTGGCCATGGCATTGCGCATATCCTTGAGCTGCACCGTCATCTTGCCGCGTGCGGCGAAATCACGCTCCACCATGCGCTGGCCATGCAGCTGCAGGATGCGGCTGTCGGCAAATCCGCCGGTGATGGCTTCGCGTACCTTGGCAGGGTCGGCGCCGCCCTTGGCGCACAGCAGCAAGGCTTCGGCCACGGCGCCGATGCTGATGCCGACAATCATCTGGTTGGCAAGCTTGGCCAGCTGGCCTGCGCCATGCGGGCCGACATGAGTGGCACGACCCAGCGGGGCCAACACGGACAGGGCCGCTTCAAAGTCTTCCGGTCTGCCGCCCGCCATGATGGCCAGCGTACCCGCTTCGGCACCGACGGTTCCGCCTGATACTGGGGCGTCGATGTGCCGGATGCCTTGCTCGGACAGGCGCGCGGCATGGTCGCGTGCCTCTCGCGGCTGGATGGACGCCATGTCGATCACCAGCGTGCCTTTGCGCATGCCGTGAATGGCGCCATCCTGGCCCATGCCGAACAGCACTTCGCCCACGACCTGGCCGTTTTCCAGCATGCTGATCACGGTATCGGCCTTGATGCAGGCCTGGCGCGGCGTGTCATGCACTTGCGCGCCGTCTGTGCTCAGCAGTTCGGCCTTGGCGCGGGTGCGATTCCAGACATGGACTTCATGGCCTGCAGCCAGCAGACGGCGTGCCATGGGTAGGCCCATCAGGCCGCAGCCCAGCACTGCGACACGCAAGCGAGAGTTGGGGGTGGCGGTCAACACAAGTCTCCAATCATTGTTCTACCTCGAAGGGGCGCAGGCGCAAGCCCAAGCCCCAGGGATGTCAGGCTGCGATGATGAAGAGTTTTTGGCGTACAGGCTTGCAAATGGCTTGCAAGCTGGATGCCGTCTTGCTTCCAAACGTTACCTGCGGCAAGCGGCGGGTGCAATGGCTATTTCTGCAGGGGCAGGGCGTTGGTGGTGGCGCGTTGTCCGATCAGCAGCCTGAAGGGCAGCAACAGGCAGACGGCCATGACCAGTTTGACACCCAGATCGCCAAGTGCCCAGGTGATCCAGGGCAAGTCCTGTCCTGCAAAACCTACGCTCCAGAAAACGCTGGTGTCCAGCACGGCGGCCAGCATGGTGGCCACCAGGGGCGCGCGCCACCAGCGGCTGTGGGGCCGGTTGTG
>JAEYRT010000235.1 GCA_023435325.1 Pseudomonadota bacterium
CTGACTGCTGGCAACCATGGCTCCACCTTTGGCGGCTACCCACTGGCCATGGGGGCCGGTGTGGAAACCATCCGCATCATGGATGAAGACGGCCTGCTGGCCCATACCACCGAAGTGGGTGATTACCTGAAGACCCAGTTGCACGCTGCACTGTGCGATCTGGACGGTTTCGTGGAAGTGCGTGGCCAGGGCCTGATGATTGGCGTGGAACTTGCAAAACCTTGCGGCCAGCTGATTGGCCAGGCAGCAGAAGCCGGCTTGCTGCTGAGCGTCACGGCCGACACCGTGATCCGCCTGGTGCCACCGCTGATCATCACCCCCCAAGAGGCGGACGAAGTGGTCGCCAAGCTCAAGCCCCTGGTGCAAGCCGTACTGGCTGCCTAAGCAATCAAGGAATACTGCATGAAGCACTATCTGCAATTTAGCGACTTCACCGCTGACGAATACAGCTACCTCCTGAACCGCGCAGCGCTGATCAAGAAGAAGTTCAAGAACTACGAAAAGCACCACACCCTCAGCGACCGCACGCTGGCCATGATTTTCGAGAAGGCCAGCACCCGCACGCGCGTAAGCTTTGAAGCAGGCATGTACCAGCTGGGCGGCTCCGTGGTGCACCTGACCACCGGCGACAGCCAGCTGGGCCGCTCCGAGCCCATCGAGGACAGCGCACGCGTCATCAGCCGCATGACGGACCTGGTGATGATCCGCACCTATGGCCAGGAAAAGATTGAGCGCTTTGCCGCGCACTCGCGCGTGCCTGTCATCAATGGCTTGACCAACGAGTTCCACCCCTGCCAGATCCTGGCTGACATCTTCACCTTCATCGAGCATCGCGGCTCCATCCAGGGCAAGGTGGTGGCCTGGGTGGGTGATGGCAACAACATGGCCAACACCTGGCTGCAAGCGGCTGACCTGCTGGGCTTCACGGTCCATATCAGCACACCCGGTGGCTACGAAGTGGATGAAAAGCTGGCTTTTAACGGCAAAACGCCGCGCGAAGGCTGCTACAAGGTTTTCAAAGACCCGCTGGAAGCCTGCAAGGGCGCAGACCTGGTGACCACCGATGTGTGGACCAGCATGGGCTACGAGGCCGAGTACGCCGTGCGCATGAAGGCGTTTGCCGACTGGTGCGTCAATCAAGAAATGATGGCGGCTGCCAAGCCCGAGGCCGTGTTCATGCACTGCCTGCCCGCCCACCGTGGCGAGGAAGTGACTGCGGAAGTCATCGACGGCCCGCAGTCCGTGGTCTGGGACGAGGCCGAAAACCGCATGCACGTGCAAAAGGCGCTCATGGAGTACCTGCTGCTGGGCAAGCAGGCGGACTGAGCTTCAACGCCTATCGATCCATAGGATCATGTGATGCGCGCTCAGCCTTGGTCTTGCACGCCTCTCACAAAAACAGGAGCTGCTCACGCGCGCCTGCTCAAGCTTTCGCACATCTTTCGATTGCAAAGCCAAGCAGGGTCAGCGTTAGCAGCTCTTTTTTTATTTAAGCCACGCAGCACCATCACACGGCTGCGGGCACATCTGCCCTTTTCCTGCTCCGCCAGCGGCACGCGGAGTCTGGACTTTCGCCGCTTTGCACGCAGGCGTTGCGCCATGCACGCCATTGCCTGCAGCCATCTGCTGAAAACGCCGCGCTACCTCCTGGGCCACACCTAGGGCCTGTTTCTTTTCTTTTGCTTCACTGCATGCCTGAACAGCTTGCCGTGCGCTGGTCTGTGTCTTGCTTTGTCTCCAGCCACAGACCGCCACTGCGTGCCTGTGCGTGCAGCGTGTCCATCTGAGATTTGCCTATTCGAAAAACCGCTTGCCCACCATGTCTCCAGACATCCATCCCTGCCTGACCTGCGGCGTCTGCTGCCAGAACTACCGCGTTGAATTTTCCGTGTACGAACTGCAATCCATGGGCGGCACCGTCCCCGATCACCTCGCCCACGAAGTTCCCGGCAAAGGCAACCGTGCCCGCATGAACGGCACGGAAAAGCACCCCGTGCGCTGCGTGGCCCTGACCGAACTGCCCCACTTGGGCGAAGGCTGCATTGGCTGCGGCATTTATGAGCAGCGCTCACGCCCCTGCCGTGACTTTCCCTTTGCCTCCTATGGTTGCCATGACACGCGCGCCAAGTTTGGCCTGCCCCAACTTAGCGACGAAGAGGTCGAGCGCTGGGCAGAAACCGCCACGGCCTGAATCCCTTTGCCCCTTGCCCCTTGCCTTATGCCTGAACCCCACCCCTGCCTGTCTTGCGGCGCCTGCTGCGCATCGTTCCGTGTGGACTTTTCTGTCCATGAGTCCGAAGACAATGGAGGCCGCGTGCCGCACGGCCTGATCGAAACCGTGAACGACACCACCTGCCGCATGCGCGGCACCGACTATGCCCGCCCGCGCTGTGCCGCGCTGACAGGCACCGTGGGCGAGAAAGCCGCCTGCGGCATTTATGAATGGCGCCCTTCCCCCTGCCGCGAGTTTGCTGCCGGCTCGGACGCCTGCAACCGTGTGCGCCTGCGTCACGGACTCTTGCCCTTGGACAGCGGCTTGCTGTAAGCCCAGGCCGGACCGGGCTCAGGCGGCCCCTGTAAGCTTGCCGCTGGCATGCAATATCGCTGCTTGCGTGCACCGGCAGCGCGGCCTTTTGGCGACACTGCAGTGGTCTACCTCTTCCGTGTTCAGGAGGCTGCCATGTTCACCCTGCTCATGCTGATTGCCAGCGCCTTGATCGTCGGTGGCCTGGTCAGTGCCGTGTTGTGCATGGAGCAAACGCTGGCGGAGCATCCTGCGGATCGGTGAGCGCGTGCATCTCCCTGTATCTGCAAAAAAACGTCCTGCGCAGGAGAATGGAGGGTTTCTCGATTCGATAGGACCCTGCGCGCCATGGGCGACTTTCACAACATACAACAACGCGAAAAAGGGCTGCAGCAGCACCTGACCAGTGCCCAGATGGTGATGATTGCCATTGGCGGTGCCGTGGGCACCGGCCTGTTCATGGGCAGTGCCTTTGCCATTGGCTTTGCCGGTCCGGCCGTGCTGGTGAGCTATGCCATCGGCGCCTTCATCGCCCTGCTGCTCATTGGCGCACTGGGTGAAATGACGGTGGCGCACCCCACCTCTGGCTCCTTTGGCGCCTATGCCGAGTACTACCTCGGCCCCCTGGCCGGTTTTGTGCTGCGCTACGCCTACTGGGCGGCACTGGTGCTGGCGGTGGGCATGGAGGTGACCGCCGTGGGCATCTACATGGCCTATTGGTTCCCCGATGTGCCGCAGTGGCTCTGGGTGGCCATCTTTTCTGCAGTGCTCATTGGCATCAACCTGCGCAGCGTGAAAGTCTACGGCGCGGCGGAATACGCCTTCTCGGCCATCAAGGTGGCAGCCATTGTGGCCTTTGTGCTGATTGGTGCATATGTGGTGTTTGGCACGCACATTCCGGGCATTGGTGTGGAGAACTACCAAGTCGGCGGTGGTTTTTGGGCCAAGGGCCTGTCGGGCATGTGGCTGGGCGTGATCGTGGCCATGTTCAGCTATCTGGGTGTGGAAGCCATTGCCGTGGCCGCAGGCGAGGCCCAGCACCCGCAGAAAGCCGTACAAAGCGCCATGAAGACCACCGTGCTGCGACTGGTGCTGTTTTACCTGCTGACCCTGGCGCTGATGCTGGCCATCGTGCCCTGGACGGAAGCTGCCACCCAGACCAGCCCCTTTGTGCGCGTGATGGAAATCCTCAACATTCCTTACGCGGCAGGTGTGCTGAACTTTGTCGTGCTGGTGGCCGCCCTGTCGGCGATGAACAGCCAGCTCTACACCACCTCGCGCATGATGTTCAGCCTCGCACGGGCGGGGCACGCACCCTCGGCCTTTGGCCGCACCAACGCCAGCGGCGTTCCCGTGGCTGCCATTTTGGTTTCCAGCCTGGGTGCGGGCGTGGCCATGTTGATCAATGCCTTCTGGCCCAAGGAATCATTCATGTGGATGATGTCGATTGCCATGTTTGGCGCCATGTTTGCGTGGTTCATGGTGTTCGTCACCCACCTGGCCTTTCGCCGCCGCCGCGAGCGCGAAGGTGCGCAGCGCGTACCGTTTCGCATGTGGGGCTTTCCGTGGCTGACGCTGCTGGGCGCCGTGCTGATGGGGGCCGTGCTGGTCACCACGGCCTTTACCCCTGAGTTTCGCCTGACACTGGCTTTTGGCCTGCCTTGGCTGCTGCTCCTGAGCGTGATCTACTGGTGGCGCCGCAAGCGCTAATCGCTGGCGCGCATACTGCATACTGAACAGCCTGTGGCGCCCCATGCCACAGGCTTTTTTTGTATAGCAACTGCCATGACTGACGCACGCCAGATCTGGGATATTTCCGCCCCGGTTCACTCTGCCACCCCGGTTTATCCGGGAGATACGCCCTATCGCCAGCGCTGGGATTTGCGCCTGCAGGATGACCACCCTGTCAACCTGAGCACGGTGGAACTGTCGCCCCATGTCGGCACGCATGCCGACGCACCCCTGCATTACGACGCCCACGGGCTTGCCATGGGCGCAGTGGATCTGACGACGTACCTGGGCCCGTGCCGCGTCATCCATGCCATCGACTGCGCACCGCTGATCACCTGGGCGCATCTTGCCCATGCCATCACGCCCGATTTGCCTCCACGCGTGCTGGTGCGCACCCATGCCCAACACCCCACGCAATGGGACGACCACTTTGCCGGCTTTGCGCCCGACACCATTGCACGCCTGGCTGACTGCGGAGTGCGGCTCATCGGGCTGGATACGCCCAGCGTCGATTCCTGGCACAACCACAGTCTGGACAGCCATGCTCTGGTGTGCGAACGCGATCTGCGCATTCTGGAAGGACTGGTCCTTGAGGCTGTCCCCGAAGGCGACTACGAGCTGATCGCCCTGCCCCTGAAGTGGACACAGGCAGAAGCCTCGCCGGTGCGGGCAGTGTTGCGGTCACTTTAAAAAGTGAGCTTCCAAGCCTTGTTCAACAAGGTTTTCACCATCATTTATATCTGAAATCTAATAAACATCAGCCTCAGCAGCTCTTCTTTTCTTCCTGCCCAAGCAGGGCACCTTCCATCTGCAACAGCCAGCGCTTGCGTTCCAGCCCCCAGCGGTAGCCACCCAGCCCACCATCACTGCGCAAGACCCGATGGCAGGGCACCAGCACCGCCAGCGGATTGGCCCCACAGGCGCTGGCCACAGCCCGCACCGACTGCGGTGAACCAATGGCATGCGCCACCTCGCGATAGGTGCGGGTCTGGCCTGCAGGAATGGCCCGCAAGGTTTTCCACACCTTGCGCTGAAACGGCGTTCCGCGCAGCACATCCAGCGGCACGAGATGCTCCAGACGCGGATGGGACAGAATTTCCAGCACCGTATCGCTCCAGCGGTGCAGCAACGCACCACCCGTGTCGAGCTGCGCTTGCGGATAGCGCAGCTGCAAGTCGTCAATCAACGCGCTCTTGTGCTCGCCCAGCAACACCGCCGCAATACCCTTCGGCGTGGCCGCCACCAGCACCTGACCCAGCGCGCAACGTCGCACCGTGTAGTGCAAAACCGAAGAGGCATCCGGGGAAACAGTTGTCGTGCTCATGGCAACCACTCTAGGGCATGCTGCCCGGTGCGCCAAGGGAAAATCCCTAGGGCCTGTTTGCATAAAGCCGGGCTTGGTCTGGCGCCACAGCCCCAGCTTTTTTGCTGGCGGCATCAAACACGGGTGACAGGAGCAGTGCAGCCACAGCGCTACGCTTGCGGCCAGGAGATTCCCGTGCCCGAACACCACACCGCTTCCATTCACGCACCTGGCCTGCAGCGCCAACTCTGGGTGATGCTGCTGTCGCTGCTCAGCGGCTTTGCACTCAGCCAGGCATTTCGCACCATCACCGCCATCATTGCCCAGGGCCTGCAGCAGGACTTTGGCATCAGCGCCAGCTCTTTGGGCGCCTTTGCCGGCCTGTTCGGCCTGTCATTTGGCGTGGCCCAGTTGCTCATGGGCATTGGCATGGATTTGTACGGCCTGCGGCGCACCGTACTGCTGGCGTTTCCGCTGGCCACACTGGGGGCAGCAGTGTCTGCTGCGGCGCCCAGCTATGGCTGGCTGATGCTGGGTCAGCTCATGATCGGCGTGGGCTGCTCCCCCGCTTTTCTGGCCTGCACCATCTTCATTGCCCGCCATTTTCCGGCAGAGCGCTTTGCATTTTTCTCCGGCCTGTCCATGGGCGTGGGGGGGCTGGGTTTGCTGTTTACGGGCACGCCTCTGGCCTGGGTGGTGGAAATCGGTGGCTGGCGCAGCGGCTTTTGGTTACTCAGCGGTTTGTGCGCGCTCTCGTGGCTGTTGATTTTTATCAAGGTGCACGAACCCGCTCTGCCACAATCCGGCACCACGGCCAAAGAAACCTGGGGCCAGGCCTTTGTGCGCATGGCAGAACTGCTCACCCTGCCCCACACCTGGGGCATGCTGGTGCTGGGCATGTCCTGCTATGCGGCGTTTTTGTCCTTGCGTGGCCTGTGGATCGGGCCCCTGCTCATGGAGCGCCATGACTTCAGCTTGGTTCGCAGTGGCCACGTTGCCTTTGTCGTGTCGCTCATCTCCCTGTTTACTCCAGCGATCTTCGGTCGCCTGGACCCCGGCATCCTGGGCCGTCGCAAATGGCTGGGCAATCTGTCACTGGCCATGGCTGCGCTGTTTGTGCTGCTGGCCCTATGGCAGGACGCACGCGCCAACGTGGCAACCTTGATTGCCATGGCCTTGCTCTCCGGCTACGGTCTGCTGCAGTACGCCGATGTGCGGGCCTCATACCCCAACCATATGACGGGGCGGGCGCTGTCCCTGTTCACCATGTCCATGTTCCTGGGGGTGGCGCTGATGCAATGGTTGACCGGTGCCGTGGCAGCCTGGGCACAGCGCCAGGGCTGGGAAGCCTATAGCGCCGTGGCCTTGACCATCGCGCTGTGGCTGAGCATGGCCTCGATGGCCTACCGTCTGCTGCCGGCCTCGCCCTTGCTGAAGGCCGGGGAGCACTGATCACAAAATGCTGGCACTGGAGCCATCGCCCCGGTACAGCCACGGCAAATCCATGAGCTTGCTGCCCAGCAGGCGCATGGAGAGATCCCGCCCCCACCGCACCGGGCCCGTGGCGTGGAAGATCCTGCCGTTGCGAATCGAGCGTGCCTGCACCCGGGCATTGCGCTCCCAGCGGTTGAGGGCATAACGGCGCAGGCGCAAGGCGATATCCAGGTCGTCCATGGCCAGGGCACGCTGCAACTCCGCTGCATCTTCAATGGCCATGCCCGCACCTTGAGCCAGGTAAGGACGCATGGGATGGGCTGCATCACCAATCAGCCCGACCAGTCCACGGGCCATGCCCTCCGGCCCCTGCAGCGGAGCACGGTCTGACAGTGGCCACAAACGCCATTGCCCCCCTGCAGCCGGTACACAGCGGATGACATCCTGCAAGGCGGCACTGCAATGCTTGAGCGCTGCTTGCAGCACCTGTGCGTTGGCGGCGTGGTCCCAATGCTCCATCTGCGCAGGAGCGGGGCCTTCGATGATGACCACGATGTTCATCTGTTCGCCCCGCCGCACGGGGTAATGCACGGCATGCATGTGCGGCCCCAGCCACACCGTCACCTCGTTGCTGCGCCATTTCGCCGGGATCTCGTCCATCGGCAACAAAGCACGGTAGGCCAAATGCCCCGATACCCGGGGGCCACTGGCATCTCCCAATACCGCAGCGCGCAATTTGCTCCACACGCCATCGGCCAGCATGAGCGCATCGCCTTCCACCACCTTGTTTTTGGAAGTGAGAACGGTCGTCACGCGATCGGTACCCAACAACTCGGTCACAGCCTGGCCAGGGTTGATAAAAATGTCCGCACGTTCTTGTGCCGCATTCAAAAGCACGCTGTGCAAGTCTGCACGATGGATGGTCACGTAGGCTGCACCATAGCGCTCCACCATGGACTGCCCCAAAGGAGCGCTGGCCAAGACCTGGCCACTCGTGGCACTGCGCGCCACCAGCTGCTGGGGCACAGCCACCACTTCATGCAATGGCTTCTGCAAGCCCCAGGCCTGCAGGCGGCGCACCACGTTCGGCCCCAACTGCACCCCGGCCCCCACTTCAGAAAAATGTTCGGTGCGTTCAAACAAGCGGGCATCCCAGCCTGCGTGCGATGCGCCCAGTGCCGCCGCCATGCCCGCAATGCCACCGCCGGCAATCAAAACTTGTTTTTTCATGGACGAAATTGTGGCGCCGAAACAGGGCTGGCGAACACTTTGGCACGCATCGAATGCTGATGCGCAGCAAAAAACTGCCCACAATCTGTGTTCTGCCTGCATACCAACTCTGACCAGCATGCAAGCCTTGGCACAGGTGTACGCAGCCTCCGCTTTTGCCGCCCAAGCGTTTACAGGCAAGAAAAAACCCGCTTGCGCGGGTTTGGCGGGGCCTATTTAGATGGCAAACTTTTCGCGATCTTGGTCCTGAATCCATTTTGGAGCTTTGCCGCGGCCTGTCCAGGTTTCTCCAGTTTCAGGATTTTTGTATTTGGGAGCCACCTTGGAACCTGCACTGGAAGCACGTGCGCCACGCGCTGGAGGAAAAACATCTGCAGGCGTTAAATCGAACTCTTCAACCAAACTCCGGACTTTGCTTACAGCCTCGGTCAATTCGCGCTTGCGTGCATCTTGGATTTGTTTTTCCAATTCCTCACGTTGCTTTAAAAGTTCTTTATAGGAAGTCATTGCCGTTTCCTTTCATGGTATGAACCGATTATAGATATCCCGGTGTTTTTGTGTTTGACCATTTTCTTCATTTACAAGTCATTTCATTTCAATCACATACATTTGCAAAGAATCTTCATCAGGGAAAGAAACAGCTTTTTCATTCCTTGATCAAAAATACGTTTGACCTTAATGAAAACATGGCAACCTACCATTTGCCTATATGTATCTTTAGAAAGAAATAAAAGTGTCCACTTACTTAATTGGTGACATACAAGGTTGTGACCATGCATTACAGAGGCTGTTGCAGCAGATTTCCTTCTCTGCGAGCCGTGACACGCTTTATCTTCTGGGCGATTTGATTAATCGTGGTCCTGAATCTGCACAGGTGCTGCGCCGTTGCATGGCGCTGGGAGATGCAGTCAAGCCACTGCTGGGCAACCATGACCTGCATTTGCTTGCAACCGCCCACGGTTTTAGAAAACCAGGCAAGCGCGATACATTGAAAAACATCCTCCAGGCCCCGGATTCTGGAGTCTTATTAGACTGGGTGGCCCAGCAGCCGCTTGCCCGTTCTTTGGAAAGCTCTAGTGGCCAGCGTTTGCTGATGGTGCATGCAGGGGTATTACCGCAGTGGACGTTTGAAGATACGCTGAATTTCGCTGACGAGGTTCACCACAAACTGCGAGGCGAAGAGCGCAATGATTTTCTTGCCCATATGTATGGCAACCTGCCGAACCAATGGAGCCCTGATTTGACTGGGGCAGACCGATTGCGTGTGGTGGTGAATGCACTCACGCGTATTCGTTTTTGCTCAGCCAATGGCATTATGGATTTTGAAAGCTCGGAATCGGCGGATGCAGCCCCGGAAGGTTTAATGCCCTGGTTTGAATGTCCTGGGCGCAAAACTGCACAGGACATCATTGCATTTGGGCATTGGTCCACCCTGGGACTCATGAACCGCAGCCATCTCATGGCACTGGATACCGGCTGCGTATGGGGCGGCTGCCTGACAGCCATGGAAATAGGCAGCGATTTTCATGATCGCCATATTCACCAAGTTCACTGCGAGCAGGCGCAAAAACCAGGCTGAAATTTCACAGGCACAAAAAAACCACGCCAAGGCGTGGTTTTCCAAAGCTCGGCAATTTCAGAAACTGCCCATGGGCTTGAACAAGGCCGCAAGCTTGCGTTTGGGCTTGCTGCCAACTGTATTTTTCGGTGCAGCCTTGCCCGAAGCGTCCCAGGCAGGAATATGCGATTCGCTGGCTTGGTAAGGCTTGTCAAAGAAAGGATCTGCCGAAGCACTGCGCACAGGACGGGCACCACGCGCAGGACGGGTACCGGGAGCCGAGGCACTGCGCTGGATTTCTTCGCGTCCGGGGGCGTCTCGATAGCTATCGCGATCACGATACCGGCGCGACTCGGGCAACTCCAGGCGCTCGACATTGATCTTCTTTTTGATCAGTTTCTCGATCTCGCCCACCAGCTTGTTGTCAGATGAGCCGACCAAAGTGACAGCCAGACCTGTGGCTCCACCGCGTCCCGTGCGGCCGATACGGTGTACATAGTCTTCGGCGTTGAAAGGCACGTCGTAGTTGAACACTGCAGGTACATCCTTGATGTCCAAACCGCGTGCGGCCACATCGGTACACACCAGCAGGTCCACCTCGCCTTGCTTGAAGGCTTCCAGGGCTTTCAGGCGCTCGTCCTGGCTTTTGTCACCGTGCAAAGCGGCAGCACGATAGCCATCGCGTTCCAACGCACGGGTCAGACGGGCGCAGCCGAGCTTGCTGTTGGAGAAGATGAAGGCCTGACGAATGCCCTGCTCACGCAACACAGCCTGGATCGCACGACGCTTGTCATCATCGTTGGCGCTGTAAAAGCGTTGCTCGACCGAGGCGGCGGTCTCATTCGGGCGGGCCACTTCAATGGTGACCGGGTCATGCAGATAGCTGCCTGCCAGGCGCTTGATCTCTGGCGAGAAGGTGGCACTGAACAGCAAGGTGGTGCGCGTTTTGGGCAGATGGCTCAAGATGCGCTGCAAATCGGGCAAGAAGCCGATGTCCAGCATGCGATCGGCTTCATCCAGCACCACATATTCCACTTGGTTGAGCACCACATTCTTGGCTTCGATGTGATCCAGCAAGCGGCCCGGGGTGGCCACCAGTACTTCCACCCCTTTTTTCAACTCGATGGTCTGGGGCTTCATGTCCATGCCGCCAAACACCACGGTGCTGCGCAGCTTGGT
Source organism: Pseudomonadota bacterium (assembly GCA_023435325.1). Classification (GTDB taxonomy): domain Bacteria; phylum Pseudomonadota; class Gammaproteobacteria; order Burkholderiales; family Burkholderiaceae_C; genus Comamonas. The sequence continues at coordinate 10,960 of JAEYRT010000235.1, forward strand.
GTATTTGGCGTACAGGGCGATTTGCTGGGCCACCTGGTCCGCCAGCTCGCGCGTGGGCAACAGGACCAGCGCACGCACAGGGTGGCGTGCTGGCGATGCCGAGCTGTTTTCGTGCCGCATCAAGCGTTGCAGCAGCGGCAGCGAAAAGGCAGCAGTTTTGCCGGTGCCGGTTTGCGCTGCCCCCATCACATCCTTGCCGGTCAGAACCACCGGAATCGCCTGTGCCTGGATGGGGGTCATGGACTCGTAGCCCATTTCGGCCACGGCGCGTGCCAGAGGCTCCGCCAAGAGTAAAGAGGAAAAAGAACTTGTCATGGAGACCGCTATTGTCGCACCATGGGCAAACAGCACCCGGTTGCACGCATAAATCCAGCGTAACTTCGCGGATTCCGTGTGTTTATGGCCTCAGTACCGGCAATGCTTGCTACAAGCTTGCGGCCGAGAAAGTGTCGCACGCTTTCATGGAACCCGTTTGCAAGCCGGTTTTGAACCAACGCTGACGCTGGACACTGCTGCCATGGGTAAAGCTGTCGGGCACCACCTGGCCGGTCTGTGCCTTCTGCAAGGCGTCATCACCAATCTTGGATGCGGCATTCATTGCCTCCTCTACATCCCCTTGCTCCAGAATCTGGCGCTGGGTGTGGGCATGGTGCGCCCATACGCCAGCGAAGCAATCGGCTTGCAACTCCAGTTTTACGGACAAACGGTTGTATTCCGTCTGGCTCACGCGTCCCCGCATCTGATCCACCTGGCCCGAAATGCCCAGCAGGTTCTGCACGTGGTGCCCCACCTCGTGGGCAATCACATA
>JAEYRT010000036.1 GCA_023435325.1 Pseudomonadota bacterium
GCAGGTCGATGGGCTGGAAGACTATCCGGTCTTCACCCGCAAGGTGCACACCGATGTGTCTTACCTTGCCTGCGCACGCAAGCTGCTGGCAGCGCCGGATGCTGTGTTTCCGCAGTTCGCCACGCACAACGCGCACACGCTGGCCAGCATCTACCACATGGCGGGCAACAACTACTACCGCGGCCAGTATGAGTTCCAGTGCCTGCATGGAATGGGTGAAGGTTTGTATGAAGAGGTGGTCGGCGATGTGGCCGACGGCAAACTCGCCCGCCCTTGCCGCATTTATGCCCCCGTTGGCACGCACGAGACTTTGCTGGCGTATCTGGTGCGCCGCCTGCTGGAAAACGGCGCGAACAGCTCTTTTGTACACCAGATTGGCGACGAAAACATTCCCATTGCCCAACTGGTGGCCGACCCGGTGCAAGCGGCCCAAGCCCTCACCCCACTGGGCCGCCCACATGACCGCATTTCCACACCCCATGCTTTGTACGCCGCGCAGGGCCGTAGCAATTCCAGCGGCGTGGATTTGAGCAATGAGCAGCGCTTGGCCTCGCTGTCTGCTGCGCTACTAGGCAGTGTGCAGCACAGCGTGGTGGCAGCACCAACGTGTGAAGCAGTGAAAGCTCTTGACACTTCCTCCAACGCGCAGCCCGTACGCAACCCGGCTTACCAGCACGATGTGGTCGGCCACGTGCATATGGCCACCGATTCACACGTGCAGCAGGCCATGGCGCAAGCCCAGCATGCCGCCTTGATCTGGCAAGCCACTCCGGTCAACGCACGCGCTGAAGCCTTGCTGCGCGCCGCAGACCTGATGCAAGCGCAGATGCAGCCATTGATGGCCTTGCTGTGCCGCGAGGCGGGCAAAACCCTGCCCAATGCCATTGCCGAAGTGCGCGAGGCCATCGACTTCTTGCGCTACTACGCCCAGCAAGCGCAGCAGCATTTGCACAACGACAGCCACCGGCCGCTGGGCGTGGTGGTGTGCATCAGCCCATGGAACTTTCCGCTGGCCATTTTTACCGGCCAGATTGCCGCGTCGCTAGCTGCAGGCAATGTGGTGGTGGCCAAACCGGCCGAGCAAACCAACCTGATTGCCGCGCAAGCCGTGGCCTTGCTGCACCAAGCAGGCATTCCTGCGCAGGCATTGCAACTGCTGCCCGGCGATGGTGAAACCGTGGGCCAAGCCTTGGTGGCACACCCGGCCTGCGATGGCGTGGTGTTTACCGGCTCGCACCCTGTGGCCCAGCACATTCACCGCACACTGGCGCAGCGCTTGGGCCAACACGGCAAGCCGATTCCGCTGATTGCAGAAACCGGCGGCATCAACGCCATGGTGGTGGATTCGTCGGCGCTGGCGGAGCAAGTGGTGAACGACGTGCTGCAATCGGCCTATGACTCCGCAGGCCAGCGCTGCTCGGCCCTGCGTTTGCTGTGCTTGCAGGAAGACAGTGCCGAACATGTGCTGCACATGCTGCGCGGTGCCATGCAGGAGTTGCGCGTGGGCAATCCCGATCAACTGTCTACCGATGTGGGCCCCGTGATTGATGCGCAAGCCCAGGCCGATATTGAAGGTTATATCGAGCACATGCGCGGCAAGGGCCACAGAATCACGCGCTTGGAGCTGCCCGCCGAATGCCGCCACGGCCACTTTGTCGCGCCCACCCTGATTGAGGTGGACAGCGTGCAAGACCTGACGCGCGAAGTCTTTGGACCTGTGCTGCATGTACTGCGCTATGCGCGCACGCAGGTGGACGCGCTGCTGGAACAGATCAACGCGTTGGGCTTTGGCCTTACCTTCGGCGTACACACGCGCCTGGACGAAACCGTGGCCCATGTGGTACAGCGCATCCACGCGGGCAATATGTACGTCAATCGCAACATCGTGGGTGCGGCGGTGGGCGTGCAACCATTTGGGGGCGAAGGCCTGTCAGGTACTGGCCCCAAGGCGGGCGGACCGCTGTATTTATTCCGCCTGCTGGCCCAAACACCTGCACTGGAACATCTGCCCATCACCACAGCCCAAGGCGAGCACCCGCTGGGCATGGGCGCAGGGCAACAAGTGCTGCTTGATGGCCCGACTGGCGAGACCAACCACTACCTGCTGCAGCCACGCGGCCAGATTTGGTGCCTGCCGCAAACCGTAGAAGGCCTGCACGCGCAATGGCAGGCCTGCCAAGGCACGGGCAATGCCCTGCTGCTGCAAGACAGCCCGGCCCTGCGCAGCTTGGTGGCGCAATGGCAGTCCACCGCTCCCGATACCGCACAACCAGTGGCGCTGCAATGGGCCACAGAAGTTGAGCTGGCGCAACTGCCCCTGCAAGCCGCGCTGGCAGAAAGCGATACCGATGCACTGCTGCAACTGCAGCAGCAACTGAGCCAGCGTGACGGTCCATTGCTGCTGGTGCAGGGCCTGACCACCGAAGAGATTCGCGCGGGCGCGCGTTATCGGCAGGAACGTTTATTGCGTGAGGTCAGCATCTCCACCAACACCACAGCCGCTGGCGGCAACGCCAGTTTGATGATGGTGGGTTAAGCCCGCATTCCCTTGGCACAGCAGCCTTTCTACAGTCCTTTGTCCACCCATTCACACACAAGGAGCCATCTAGCATGACACATTCGACCTCTTTCAAAGCACTGGCCAGCACCATGGCCCTGGCCTGCGCCTTTGGCGGCCTGATGAGCGCCGCCCATGCCGAAACCACGGTGCGCCTGGGCTTTGCCGCACCGCTGACGGGCCCCCAAGCCCACTACGGTGAAGACATGCGCAACGGCTTGACGCTGGCGCTGGAAGAAGCCAATGCCAAAGGCATCCAACTCGATGGCGACAAAGCCAAGTTCGTACTGGTCTCCAAAGACGACCAGGCCGACCCCCGCACCGCCGTGCAAGTCGCCCAGCAAATTGCGGACGATGGCGTCAATGGCATGCTGGGCCACTTCAACTCGGGCACCACCATTCCTGCATCGCGTGTCTACAACGAAGCGGGCATTCCCCAAATCGCCATGGCCACTTCGCCCGAATACACCTTGCAAGGCTATGACACCACCTTCCGCATGATGACCAGCGACACCCAGCAGGGCGCAGCCGTGGGTGTGTTCATGGTCAAGGACTTGAATGCCAAGAAGATTGCCGTGATTGACGACCGCACCGCCTACGGCCAAGGCCTGGCCGACCAGGTGATTGCCGCCGTCAAGCGCGCCGGTGGCGAAGTGGTGGCGCGAGAGTACACCACCGACAAGGCCAGCGACTTCACCGCCATTCTCACCAGCATCAAGGCCAAGGGCGCGGATGCCATCTTCTTTGGTGGCCTGGATGCACAGTCTGGCCCCATGCGCCGCCAGATGGCGACGCTGGGTCTGCCCCAGCCGCTGGTCTCCGGCGAGATGACCCGCAGCGAAACCTTTCTGAAGCTGGCCGGTGACAGCGCCAACGGCACCTACGCTTCACTGGCTGGTGTGCCACTCAAGACCATGGCCCAGGGCGAAAAATTTGCCGCAGCCTACAAGGCGCGCTTCAAGGCGGAGCCTGGTGTGTATGCACCTTATGCCTATGACGGCGCCTGGAACATGATCACCGCCATGGAACAAGCAGGCTCGGCCAAGGCCGATAAATACCTGCCCAAACTGGCCGGTCTGAAGCGCAGTGGCGCCACCAGTTCCAACATCGCCTATGACAAAAATGGTGATTTGAACGAAGTGGCCGTGACCATCTACACCGTCAAGAACGGCAAGTGGGAAGAGGTCAAAACCATTGTCGATTCCGCCAAGTAAATGACTTGCAGGCCAACACTGCGCTGCTTTGCAGCTGGATGTTGGCCGGTTTGTTTTGCCTCTCGACAAGTGCGGCTAGCGCACTTGCCTTCTCCATCTGACCACGCCACACAGCGCGCCTGTCATGGATATTTTTCTCCAACAAATCATCAACGGCCTCACGGCGGGCAGCGTGTATGCGCTGGTTGCCTTGGGCTACACCATGGTCTACGGGATCATTGGCCTGATCAACTTTGCCCACGGCGACGTGGTCATGGTCGGCGCCATGATTGCCACCAGCGTCGTACTCGCACTGGT
>JAEYRT010000045.1 GCA_023435325.1 Pseudomonadota bacterium
GATACCGGCGAGCAGGCGCTGGAAATTGTGGACTCGCTGGTGCGTTCGGGTGCTGTGGATCTGATCGTGGTGGACTCGGTAGCCGCCCTGGTGCCCAAGGCCGAAATCGAAGGCGACATGGGCGATACCCTGCCCGGCCTGCAAGCCCGCCTGATGAGCCAGGCCCTGCGCAAGCTGACTGCCACTATCAAGAAGACCAACTGCACCGTCATCTTCATCAACCAGATCCGCATGAAGATCGGCGTGATGTTCGGCTCGCCCGAAACCACCACCGGCGGTAACGCACTGAAGTTCTACGCCTCGGTGCGTCTGGACATTCGCCGCACCGGCACCATCAAGAAGGGGGACACTGCCATTGGCAACGAAACCAAGGTCAAGGTGGTGAAGAACAAGGTTTCGCCTCCCTTCAAGACCGCAGAGTTCGACATTCTGTTCGGTGAAGGCATCAGCCGCGAAGGCGAGATCCTGGACATGGCGGTGGAAGCCAAGCTGCTGGAGAAATCCGGCGCCTGGTATGCCTACAACGGTGAAAAGATCGGTCAGGGGCGTGACAACGCCCGCGAATTCCTGAAAGAGAACCCCGCCCTGGCTGTGGAAATCGAAAACAAGGTGCGCGAAGGCCTGGGCATCAGCCTGATTGCCACCGCCGAAGGTGAAACTGCCGCCAAACCTGCCAAGGGCAAAAAAACCGAAAAGGCCGCAGCCGTGGCAGACGAAGACGGTGTGATCGGTTAATTGTTTTATTAACGAAATCAGCTGCTAACGCTTGATACATCAGCGTTAGCAGCTATTTTTTTGACACCATGGGCTTCGACAAGATCTCCCTCACAGGCCGTGCGCTCAAGTACCTTTCGCAGCGTGAACATTCGCGCCTGGAGCTGGAGCGCAAACTCGCCCCTCATGTGGAAGAAGGCGAAGATTTGGCCGCCGTGCTTGATGCACTGGAGGCCAAGAACTTCATCAACCCCGAGCGTGTGGCGCAGTCTGTGCTGCACCGCCGCAGCAGCAAGCTGGGCACTGCGCGTGTGCTGCACGAGTTGCGCAGCAAAGGGCTGGATGATGACACCGTCCGTGCCGCGGCCGAGCAGCTCAAAGAGACGGAACACGCCCGTGCGTGGGAGGTATGGCAGCGCAAATTTGGTAGCGTGGCCAGCACCCCGCAGGAGCGCATGAAGCAGATGCGTTTTCTGGCCAGCCGTGGCTTTGGTGGCGATGTGGTGAACAAGGTGCTGCGCGGGCAAGCGCCGGAGGCAGACAGCTAAGCGCCGTCAAGAAACCAGCAAACCCAGCGCACCACCTGCCAGCATCAGCAGCAGGCCCAGACTCACCAAAGCACCGTAACGCCAGCCACCGCAGGCAAAGGCAATGGCGGCCTTGCTTACGCAGCTGGCGGCCAGCACCGCCAGAATGCCCCAGCGCGCCACATCCACGGCCATGCTGCCATTGGCCGCGAGCTGCGCCACACCTGCGGCCGCAGCATGTACTTCCGCCAGCGCCACGATCACCGCCGCAGCCAAAGCACCAGTGTTGCCAAACACCTGCTCCAGCCACGCTGCCAGCAAGGACACGCTGGCAATCAGCCCTGCAATGAGCAGGGCATGCGTCAGCTGGAAGGCGTTGGCTTTCTCTGGAGCATGCACGCCCGATGTGCCCATGCGGGTTTTGAGCATCAGCACCGCAATCACGGCCACAATGCCCAGCACCGCCGCCACAAAACCCCACAGCGTGGCCTGCAGCAAATGGGGTGACACAGCAGCCACCACGGCCACAAACAAGAGCAATGAAGCCAGATTGGCCAGCAGCGCCGCTGCTGCACCAGGCACCGTCAAGCCGGTCTGGCCCTTGGCCTGCTGCCCAAAGCTGGTGACCGCTGCGGTGGAGGAGGCAAAGCCCGCAAAAAAGCCTGCAATCGCCAAGCCCCAGCGGGCTCCCAGCATGCGCTGCGCAAAATGGCCCAGCATGCCGACGGCCATGACCAGCACCACAATGCGCCAGACCATCATGGGGCTGACAGCGCCCCAGGGATCCAGGGGCTCATTGGGCAACACAGGCATGACCACAAGGGCCGCTGCCCCCAGCAACAAGGCGCTTTGAATCTCTTTCTCGCTGATCCATTCGCGGCTGATTTTTTGCAGCGGTGCCTTGGCCTGCAGCAAGATGGCCACTAGCACCCCCAAGGCACCCGACAGCGCAGCCTCATGCATGGCCAATCCACCCAGGGCCACCGACAGCAGCACGGCCACTTCGCCGGTCAGGCCGGGATCGTTTTTGGCGGACTGCAAATAAGCCCCCAGCGTCAATGCAGCCACGCCCACAAAGACCGCCACGAACACCCAGAGACCAAGCAGCCAACCAATAGCCCCCAGCAGCGCCACCAGCGCATGGGTGCGTGTGCCCGCGGGCAGCAAATGTGGCGGCTGGGTACGCTCGCGTACCACGCCAATCATCAAACCCACGCCCAAGGCCGTGAGCAGCGCCACAGTGGTGTCGTTCCAGTCCATCTTTTATGTGCTTTTTGTGTTGTGACAGTCCCTTGCAGCGGCGCATTATCCATGGCACGTCAAAGGCGTGCGCGCGTGGCCCACCAGCATACGAGCGACCCCGTCGTGATCAGGACCACACCTTGCCAGAATGGCCATCCCGGCTGTACCGCCAGCCACACGCTGCCCCACAGGGCCGACAGCACCGGGGTGAAATAGGAACCTGCCGCCAGCACCGCCAGATTGCCACGCTGGATGCCGTGCTCCCAACAGCCATAGCCCAGCGCGGTGAAGGCACCAATGGCCAGCACCTGTGCAGCGACGCTCCAGCTCCATTGCATGGCCGGGGTTTCCACCACCAGCCACTGCGCCCACAGCAAGATGGCCGTAAGTGCCATGAACAAACCCACGCCGTTAAAGCCACCCCCATGGATACGCGCCAGCACCGAAT